>WOZY01000007.1 GCA_011620045.1 Mesotoga sp. | reverse complement strand
CTTCACAGGTATGTTGAGAGATGCGAGCAGCTCTCTGAACTGGTCGATCGAGATCCCTTCCACCTTCTCAACGATGGAGTATTCAAGCCTCTCAACACTTACTATTCCAAGAGTTGCTGAGATAGAGCTTACAAGTTCTCTAAAACGATCCACATTGCTTTCAGTACCTATTACTACGATATCTCCTCCCACAGGAAGGATCTCAACACTTAGGGAGAGACTTTCAACGAGGGCGGAGATCTCCGCAAGCGATAGTCCCTCACCAAGCGGAATTACCGAGTATATTCTTTTCTCGTCAACTGAAGGGTCTTCTGGTGTGAGATATTCAACTATCTCCTTCGCAGTTCTCAAATCGCTGTCGGGACCTATTAGCATCACTTCGCCGTCAACTTGCACCGAGGAGATGTTGAGCGCCATATCGCTCATTATCTTTTCAAGCTTCTCAAGAGTCAGGTCGACAGGTAATTCTATAAGCCTGTAAGAGACGCCCTTTCCCAATCCGCTTCTGATTACTTCGTCGAGGAGAGCGACAGCCATATTGACATCATCTTCAAGGCCGGAAATCGACATGCTCTGTCCCAGTTTCGTATATGCGAGACTGAATCCCGCCGTCACCAGAATCTCCCTGAGTTCTTCGTAAGTCATTCCCGATGGAACCGGATACAGAGTAGTCAGTTTCTTTGTCTTAAGTTCAAGACCGTCCATAACATCGGGAACTCTATCAAGCTCATCGGCCGGACCTATCAACAGGTATCCCTGACTGCTCTCATGGAAGACCTCTACAGCAAAGTTCATGGCCCGGAAGAATTCGGCAAGAGTCTCTCCAGTCCAGCCTTCAAGTCTGGGATAGAACTTCGCTGTCAGTTCCACCTCTGACGGTTCAGAGCCGATCTCCTGCATGAGACTCTCAAACATTCTTATATCGTCCGTACTACCAACCGCCACAATTCTGTCGCCCTCTCCATAGATCTTCAAAGAAGAGCCCATACTGGAGAGAAGCTGATTCAGAAAATCAGTGCTCTGGTAAATCCCCGTGAAAATCCGCATCTCTTGAGTCTTCTCGGAAGGCTCATCGGACGTAAGCCGGGAAAGGATGTCCCGAACCTGTTTGATCTCTCCCTCCTTACCGTAAACGACGAAGCTGCCTCGGATTTCCAGAACCGACATTTCTAGTCCCAGCGTACTGATTATCCCGTTGAGTTCTTCTATAGTGACTTCGCGAGGCACGATAACGGTCACTTTGTGCTCGCTTATGATGTCGTTTCTTATCTGCACGAATCTTGCAATTTCCTTTTCGGCACCTATGATCACCAGCTTTCCCGCCGCAGAGAGGGGATATGTGTCTATACTGAAAGCCGAGATAACCGACTGAGCTGAGGCGAGATCGAAGCCGTCACGAATCTCCACAACCATATAGCTTTGTTCGCCGTTTACAACCTGCACCTCTCTGCGAGAGAGAATAGAGGTTATGGTCTCCAGGGCCTTCGAAATATTGTCTTTTTGACCCACGACTATGACTCCGGTAGGTGTGCTGAGCAGATCGACTCGGATGCCAAGCCTGGCGAAGATTGTTCTGAAGCTTTCCACTTCTTCAGACGGGATTTCTACAAAGTCAAAGACATCCGGTTCGTCGCTCCTGGAAAGGACAACTCCTTCGGCAAGTTCACCAAATACCTTAACAGTCTGAAGGACATCACTTTCCGGTCCGATTACCATCGATCTCCCATCCACTGTGACAACCGTAACCGCAAGACCCATCTTCTCCAGCATAGCCTGAAGATTCTGGATAGAAGGAACCGTCTCGACTATCTCGTAGTAAGGCTTCTCAAGCCCCGCTAACCTCACCGTCTCTGAATGTATCCTATTCAGTATTTCGGACGGACCCACTAAGAGATATCCTGACTGGACAGAAGTTGCACTCACCTTCGCCCAGTCCTTCTCTCCCAGGAAACCTCTCAAATACGCAACAAGCTTTCCCTCTTCCCATCCAGCCGGGTTGTTGAAAAATCTCGACTCGACAGTTTCATCCTGTTCGGCCTTTGAAAGTACTGAACGGATCACTTCATTTGCCTTTTCCGCCTCTTCCTCGGTTCCAACAAGTATGACCCCCGAGGGGGACGAGAGAAGTTCAACATCTAGTTTAAGGCTGTCGAGTATGGCTGTAAACTCATCAATTCTGTCGTTAGGGATCTCTGTAAACGAGTACTTCAGTTCCTTGTCAGTTTCTAAAATCACCGTTCTTTCATTTATCGAGTTTACGACACTCGCTGCATCTTCAAGATCCTCGCCGTAACCAACAAGTATCACGTTACTCCCAAAGCTCAAAGCCGTGGCATCGATCTTCAATTCAGAAAGCACCTGTCGTATTGTTTCGAAACTGCCTTCATTAGCGGGCATTATTAAATAGTCATATTTTCTCGAGCTTACGGGAGCCTCCACGTCACTTCTGAGCATCTTAATGAGCTCGACCGTCTTCTGAACACTCTCCTTAATTCCCACTATGAGATACTTGTTCTCTACAGGCAGTATCGTGACCTTAAGTCCTAATCTATCAAGCAGAGTGTCAAGTTGATCGATAGCGGGTAGGGAGTCCTCAATAACGAAGAACGGATCCTCTATTCCGGCTAATCTGGAAGCCTCGGCAACCAATCTCGACACTACTTCTTCGGGACCGATCACAATATATCCACTGGTAGAAGGAGTGATAGAGATTCTAGAGAAATCGTCGACGCCGAGAAAGTCAGTGAAGTAACTGGCATACTTGGCATCGTTCCATCCGGGGACGAGGGCTGCAACGTTTGAGACCCTGTCCGGTTGACCTTCTGATTCGTCAAACAACGCTTCTCTCTCAAGAATCGCATTGACTGTCTTGATCGCTTCTTGCACCTTGTCTGCGTCGCCGATCATAAGAACTCCAGTAGCGGATTGCAAAAGCTCTACTCCCGAGTTCAGCTTGTCAAGAATAGTCTGGTAGCTACCGATGTCTGCACTTGGTATTCCCGTGAAGGCATAAATCGGCTCATATACCTGCGGGGTGGCCCTCCTGCTAAGAATGTCTTCAATCACGGTCGCCGTTCTTGCAACGGCCTGCTGCGACCCGATGGCTATGACTCCGGATGGAGAGGAAATAAGAGACACATCGATCGCGAGTCGCTCGAGAATCGCGTTGAAGCTATTCATGTCGTCAGCAGAGATGTCCAGAATGCTGTATTCAATAGCCTCGGGTGCAGTGACATCGTAGGTCACCGAATCCAAAAGCTGATCTATTATCCTGCCGGTGCGCTGAACATCATCACCGGAACCAATTACTATTGTGGAACTTCCCATGCTTACCAGATCAACAAGGACCCCAAGTCTCGAAAGCAGCCCTTCAAGATCTTCGACGGGAGGAATTCTCTCAAGTACTGTGAAGGCCGGATCTTCAAACTCTCTGAGCCTTGATATTTCACCTTCTACCGCCTCCATGAGAGCTCTTGGTGTTAAAGCAACGAATCCTGTGGAAGAAGGGACTATAGAAATCCTGTCAAAGTCATCGGCTCCAAGAAATAGTCTCAGATACTCGCTGACCCTGGCAATGTCCCAACCAGGTATTGCTTTGATATCGAGTGAGATCCTTTCTTCTCTGTCTACTTCCACTGCCTGAAGCTGCGAATATAGAGCCTTGAACTTAAGAAGATCCTCTTCATTGCCAATCGCGATTATTTTGTCAGCAACGCTTACTGCAAAGACCCGATAATCTAGCAGTTCAAGCGCCGGTTCCAGTGACTCAACCGTAATTCCCGCCGAAAGAGGAAGAAGGAGATAACTCTCGTACTTGTCCTGAAGTGGAACATCTTCAGCCTTTCTCGAGTTAATCGCCTCGATCAACTCTTCTGCGCGATCCAGTTCAGGTTCCGCGCCTATTGCAATTACACCGGTGGGAGTATCCAGCAGTTCGATTTCGATGTTAAGCCGGTCGATTATGGGCAGAAATTGCTCTACTGAACCCGATCGAACATCAACAAATCTATAATTCAGTTCTAATTCAGCCGTAACGCTTTCGGAATGAGCCACTATCGATTCAACTACGTCAAGTGCTTTCAGAAGTTCCTCTTCAGAGCCAACCGCGACGACCCCCGTTGAGATCTGAACCAGTTCCGATGTTATTCCGAGCCTCTC
>WOZY01000311.1 GCA_011620045.1 Mesotoga sp. | reverse complement strand
CTAAGGGATGAGAATCGCTATATAGTCAGGGAAGGTACTGCCAAGATCCAGAGCAGTCCATTACTTGGTTTAAAGGCCCTTTTGTCATATCTTAGAATTCCGGCGGAGAACCTTACCGCGCAAGATATCGCTTTTAAGATCGCGCCGAAGCTCAATGCTGCGGGAAGAATGGCCTCCGCAATAGTTGCACTGGAGCTTCTTATAAGCGAAGACATGGATTCGGCAATGAATACTGCCAGCCGTCTTCTGAAACACAATCAGAACCGACAGACTATAGAGGCCAAGATCTTTGATCAAACTGAAAAGGATCTCGCGAACAATGCAAGTTTCAAGGATGATTTTGCGCTAGTAATCGATGGAGATAACTGGCACTTAGGAGTGCTTGGAATTGTGGCTTCAAGACTTGTCTCAATTCATAATAAACCTGTTTTCCTAATCGCCACAAATGGTTCGGACGGTAAAGGTTCGGCCAGAAGCCCTGCCGGAGTAAGCATAATAAGCTTGCTGAATGAAGTTTCGCACTTGCTAAGAGAGTTTGGCGGGCATGAAATGGCAGCTGGATTCAGCATTGACAAAGAGAACATATCTGAATTCAGAGCCGCAATAAACGATGCTTACGTGAGGCTGTATGGAAAGAAACAACCGATTTTCAAGATCGATGTCGATGATGTTCTGTCTCTTGATTCCATTACGTCCGGTATACTTGATGAGCTCGAACTTCTGAGACCTTTTGGCCACTCGAATCCCGAGCCAAGATTTCTGATTAAAGGTCTTAACATAGAGAAAGCTAAGATGTTCGGCAGCGGAAGTGACCATGTGAAACTAATCCTTCGTTGTGGTGACAGAAAGACTCTTGCGATTGGGTATAACATGGGCACCATGTTTGATGACTTCAGGTATGTGAAGCCGAATCTGTTGAAGGTAGATGCGATAGCCTCCGTAAAGAGCGATAATCTTTATGGACTTCAGAGCGTTAAGCTTTCACTTTCAGACGCAAAGTTATACATTGATCCGGTATTCGAAGAGGAAGTAAGAGATAAGAATTTCGTTTTTGAGTTTATCAGAGACTGGAAGAATCAGCAGCCGGGTTCACAGGGCAAGACAGATGTATCGTCTCTAATAAGCGAGTTGGAAAAGAAGCTATCTCACAAGTGCCCTGAATTCTTGGATGTCAGTACCAAAAACCCGTGGGGAGTGTTCGGTAACATCAGGATAAAGAATCCCTTTCTGGCTCTCAAGATTTTGAAGAACTATCAGCAGGGCAAAAAGACCTTTATAGTATCGGCTATCAATGGTACTTTGGCACACACTTATTATTCACTGCAGCATTATTTGGATTCGATAAAGCCGGTCTTTGCAAACTCTCTTTACCGGGGTAGGTTGGACGAAGCAGTTGTATTTGTTACTCTCCCGTTTTTTGTCGAGAGATTCAAGGAAATATCAGAGATCGCCGGCGAGATAATCTTCGACGAACCAACTTATATTCTCTCAGGTATCTTCAAAGATCACCCTGATCTTGAAGGGTTTCTCGAAAATGTCGACAAAGTGCTTGGAATATCCGGTTTCACTGGAAGTGTCTTCTATGACGATTTGAGAGATTTTCTTTCGGACAGGAGGATATCCAATATATACAAACCCAGTCCCATAAAGAGAGTCGGGATAATCGACAACCGTGGTTCCAGAAAAAAGGTTGAGCAAGTTATGTCAATAGTTGGACATGGTGAAAACGTGGCTGTGATCGTTGATTCTCCTCACAAAACGGTTACCCTCGCAAAATCGATGGGTTCGAGGCTCTCTCATGCCCTTCAGAACGGCGAGTTGATTTTTTACAATTATCTTCTTAAGGATTTTCAGAGATCTGTCATCTATTCGCTGGTTGAGAGACAAAAGATAAGAGTTTTGATAACGACCCCTTCAAGTGATGGCCTCGGTGTCACCTTGGGCAACTCGAATATTGTTTTCTACAGTGCGCCAAGAAACTTTCTGGAGATCATTGATTCCGTATCAACCAGACCTGGCGAGGATTCTGAGTTATTTCTGAATTTGTCTTTCAATAAGGCTGATCTTATTTCCAATACAAATGAAATGGACAGGTTATTTCCCACAGTTGAAGAACTGGAAGCTGTTTATCAGGATTTGAAGGATGTTCTGCCAGCTTCAGAAAGAGATATAAGAAAGGCGCTCAGCTTTGAAGACGGGATTTCGAAAGTCTTTCTATCAATGCTAGAGGAAATGAATCTGCTAAACGTGGAGAGTGGTGTCTGGCATAGCAACTCAAGTTCAGACCTTGATACCTCTCAGGTCAAGAAGACCCTGAGATACAGAGAGGGAGTTGCTGAGAAAAGAATGACGAGGTGGTTTGCAACCAAGCTCTCAACCATGACCACAAGAGGCCTGCTAAGGAGCCTTACAAATGCAGAAGAGGTGCTGAAGGTTGGTTGACACTCGGCAATTGGATGCTTTAGTCACGGTTTCGCAAAGGGATATCCTTAAAGCTTTATCGCTGCTTAGAAATAGCGGTTTGAAGGCAAAGGTTTTTCCAACGCCGCCGAGGCTATTCGCGGGATGCTCTCTTTCGATTGTGGTTGCCTCCAGAGACCTTGATGCAAGTTCAGAACTCCTGTTGCAGGCCGAAATTGAAGTCTTGCTCACCAGTTACTTCGATGAAAATCCGGTAAGGTCCTTCTATGATAAAACTTGGAATTGACTTTGGTACATCGAGAATAGGACTTGCCTTGCAGATAGAGGGAGTGGAGATCCCTCTTTATTCGATAGATCACGTCGGCTACCGAAAATCTCTACCGGACATCTTGAAAGAGAAGAGAATTGAGACGGTGGTTGTCGGTCTGCCAATTTCAATGTCTGGCAGATACAGCGAATCGACTATGAGAGCAGTCTCATTTGCCGAGAAAGTGAAGAGAATGTTTTCTGGCAATGTGGTTCTGGTTGATGAAACCCTTACAACTGAAAGTGCAAGAAGAATGTCTTCAGAGATTGGGATAGAATTCGCGAGAGTAAGGGATGTCTTCAGCGCAATGCAGATTCTCAGGAATGAGTCCTCCGGGAAGGCTGTGAAGTGGGAAGTACGCGACAATAGAAGCATATGCAGAAATTTCCCCGAACTTCCGTCAGGTAGCAAAGTGTTGTTTTTCAAGCCGAAATCCGCACTAATAGAAGGAATAGACTCCCTGGAGAAAATGCCAGGGGTGTTTGTAGAAGACCCACAGGTCTTCCTTTCATTTTTCAGGAAAGGAATGAAGCCGGTAAATCTCATTGACGACATAGACTTTTCAACTTACGATATAATAGTAATCGCTTGTAGTGAAGAGCTCGATGGGATGGTTGATTTGAATTCAAGAGGGCTGCAGGTTATTGAGTGCTCGTGGCTCAACGGATAGAGCGCTGGACTCCGGATCCAGAGACTGTGGGTTCAAATCCCACCGAGCACGCCATTTATGTCACACGGGAGGTCATATATGAAAAAGGGCGATCTTGGCATCGATTTGGGAACTGCTTCACTTTTAGTCTTCCAGAAAGGCAAAGATATTGTCATAGATGAACCTTCGGTCATTGCCGTTGACGTGAAGACTGGTAAGATAATCGCAATAGGATCTGAAGCAAAAGAAATGATCGGGAAGACCCCAAAGGATATCAAGGCCGTCAGACCTATTCGAGATGGGGTTATTGCCGATTATCAGATAATCGAACAGGCTTTGAAAGAGCTGGTCAAGAGAACTCGCACGAAATTTTCACTTTCCCGACCCGCAGTTGTAGTAGGGGTTCCGGCTAAGGTTACCAGTGTCGAGAGGAGAGCAGTCATTGAGGCTACCACGGCTGCGGGAGCCAGTAGAGTATATCTGGTACTTGAACCCGTTGTGGCTGCTGTTGGAGCCGGACTTCATATATTCGATTCTGTAGGAAATATGGTTGTCGATATTGGGGGAGGGACCTCCGACATAGCTGTAATAAGCCTTGGAGGAATTGTGGTTTCTCGTTCTCTAAGAATTGCTGGAGATGCGATGGACGATGCAATAATCAAATTTGTGAAGCGCAAATACAAGTTCCTTATTGGAAACTCGACCGCCGAAGATGTGAAAATCAAGATTGGAAAGGCTTTCCCGACACTGGAGAGCTATGAACTTGAGGTTCGGGGAAGGGATGCACTGAACGGACTTCCGGGGAATATTAGAATCACCTCTGAC
>WOZY01000200.1 GCA_011620045.1 Mesotoga sp. | reverse complement strand
GATTAACAGTATCGGATTTATTGTCTGAATCAAAGCATTCACCGGGAGAGATCTTGAAAGACTCTATACAGCAGCAGAACTGGAGGAAATGACCCCGATGATGTCGTCAAACAGCAGCTTGGTCGCGCCCTTACCCATCATGACGCTCTTATCTATCTTCTTCACTGAATGTATCACAGTCGAATGCTGTTTCCCGGTTTCTCTAGCTATCTCCGTTACTTGCTTCCCAAAATGATTCTTCAGGATGTACATTGTCAGCTGCCTTGCCAGAACAATGTCTTTGCTTCTGCTTCCCGACTCGATCTCTTTTCTCGTCACTTTCATCGTTTTCTCGATTGCAGAGTAGATCTGGTCAATAGGTCTTTGAGAAACAGGAACATTCACTGATCCTGTGAACGACTGAAGAATCTGAGTCGCAAGTGAGAGATCAATCTGTGATCTGAAAACACTGCTGTGAACAATAAGCTTAATAATTGCTCCCCGCAATCTTCTCAAATTCCCGTCAATGTTGTCTGCAAGGACTTTCGCAACATCGTCAGGCAGTGAAACCGATTCTCTCTGCGCTAGTTGTTTGGCAATATGGAATCTCGTAGAAGGTTGGGGCTCCTGGATCGACATAAGCATACCCATCTGAAATCTCGATTTAAGCCTGCTATGAAAGGTGTCCAATTCCTCAGGATTTCTGTCAGAGCAGATTATCAGCTGTTTTCCAGAATCGTGAAGCTCATTGAACGAGTGGAAAAACTCATTCTGAACCCCCTTCTTTCCTATGAGAAACTGTATATCATCAATCAGAAGAATATCGGACTTCTTTCGGTAGTGATCTCTGAACTTCTGAATGTTGTTCTCTTTTATCGACTGAATCATGTCGTTCATGAACTGCTCGCTGGTGATATAAAGCACTTTCTTATCGGGAAAATTGCTCATGGTTTCTTGAGCGATAGCTTGAAGAAGGTGCGTCTTGCCGAGACCTACGCCTCCATAAACGAAGAAGGGGTTGTACCTTCCTGGACTTTGAGCTACATCCAGTGCAACTTCATAGAGAGCCTTATTTTCACTACCGACGACGAAATTGCCAAAAGTGTATTCGGGGTTTAGATTTGAGATCATTAATGGTTTTCTCTTCAACAATGAGCCCGAAGTCTGCGGACCGGTGGAATCCTCTGAGGGCATCGCTTTGTTTTTGTAGATGATTTCAAAGGGTATTCTCTTGCCAAGGAGCTCGGCAATAGCATCGGAAATTACCCCCCCATACTTCGTCTGAAGCCAGTCCTTTATAAATAGATTTGCAACAGAGAAAACGACCTTCTCTTCTTCAACTTCCTTCAATTCGAATGTGGAGAACCAGTTGTCCCAAGTTTTCTTTGAGACCTTCTTCTTCAGAGCGCTTATGATTGAATTAGACACAACGACCTCCACGGGATATTGGCTGTAACCCTGAAGTGAACCGCATAATAGGAAACACAGAATAATAAGTAGTACCGAAGCACTTACTACTATACCAGACTTAACACTCAGAAAAAATAGACAAATTTTGTGTTCCACTACAGAAAGGGGCAGACCATTTGTCTGCCCCTAGATGTGATCGTTAAGAATTGGAAACTATTCTACTTTTATTGACTGAACTGGACAGGAATCAGCGGCATCCTGTGCACAAGCGGCTTCTGTTTCCGGGACAATCGCTTCTGCCTTTCCGTCATCATTCATCTTGAAGACGTCGGGACAAATCCCTTCGCATACTCCGCATCCAATACAAGTATCTTTGTCTACGTACACTTTCACACTCACACCTCCACCAGAAAAATCATGTGCATTATATCATGACCTTGCATTCTTCTACTATTATCTTGGCCATCTCCAGACCAACTCTCTTCTGACCCTCCGATGTACTTGCTCCTACATGAGGAACACAGATGACGTTCCCCAGTCCGACAAGTTTCCTTCTCAACTCGTCGGACGGCGGCTCTACCTCAAAAACATCAAGGGCGGCTCCAGAAACCTTACCTGAAACCAATCCATTGTAGAGCGCCTGTTCATCTATGGTTCCGCCTCGGCTTGCATTGATAATGATAACGCCGTCCTTCATCAGGGAGATCTCTTTTTCGCCAATTATATGTTTCGTTTCCGGTGTCAGAGGGACGTGAAGAGAAATCACGTCCGACTTTTCTAGCAGCGATTCAACTGTGGTCATGAGCTCAACTTCCATGTCCGTTTCCTTGACAAATGGATCGAAGGCACAGACATTCATACCAAAGGCAATCGCTCTCTTCGCAACTTCTCTTCCGATAGCTCCGAAACCTATCAACCCAATAGTCTTGCCAAAGATTTCGACACCCTTGAGCTCTTTCTTCTCCCACTTTCCTTCCTTGATTCCGTATGTACCTCTTGGAATATGCCTGACAAGTCCAAGAAGCAATCCGAAAGTCAGCTCTGCCACTGATATCGCATTAGCGCCAGGAGTATTTCTAACAATGATATTGTGTTTCCTAGCCGACTCAACATCAACGTTGTCCAGTCCAACTCCCGCTCTGGCAATTAGCTTAAGCTTCTTTCCGGCTTCAATGACTTCAGAGGTGACCTTTGTCGCGCTTCTTACAACTAGCACTTCAATTTCGGGCATTATCTTCATCAAATGATCTTTGTCGAGATGCTCTGCAGATATCTCGAAGAGATCGCTGTCTTCGAGTATCTTCATAGCGGTTTTGTCCAGAGGATCGTTAGCATGAAGTCTGAGCATCACGCACCCCCCTCTTCAAATATCTCCATAGCTACTCTGGCTCCAGTGCCAAACTCAACCTTGAATCCAAGTCTTCTCAAGACCTTTTCCAGAGAAGTAAGCGCAATCACAACATCATAGTCAGACATATATCCCAGATGAGCAATTCTGAAGATGTTCCCTTTCATTGTCCCCTGTCCGCCAGCGATTGTCACACCATATTCATCTCTCATGATAGAAACGATTTTGCCTCCGTCAACACCTTCCGGCACTTTTACAGAAGTGAGAACGTTTCCCGGTCTCCTGGAAAACAGCTCCAGTCCCATGGCCTTTATAGCTTCTCTTGTTGCCTTTCCCATAAGTTCGTGCCTTGCCCAAACATTCTCCATTCCTTCTTCAAGGAGCATTTTCACTGCGAGACTCTGCTGATAGATCAGATTTACCGCAGGCGTCCATGGAAGAGGGTCTTTGAGATATTTCTTGAGATTGAAATAGAAGCTTGTAGATTTAGTGTTCTTTGCCTTTTCAACAGCCTCTTTGCTGAAAGATATGAAAGCCAGCCCAGGAGGCAGCATAAAACCCTTTTGAGAACCGGAAACGACAATGTCCAATCCCCATTCGTCAGTGAGCAAGGGCTCGGCAACCAGACCGCTAATACCATCAACGGCGATCAGCTTTCCTGCCCTCTTGACGACTTTGCTAATACCTTCGATATCCATTACGGTACCTGTAGACGTCTCACTAAGAGTGGTTAGAACAGCAACCGCATCGGGGTTTTCATTAAGAGCATTTTCAACCATCTCAGGTGTGTAAAAATCTCCATACTCTCTCTCGATCAGGACTATCTCTGCACCGAAAGTCTTTGCGAGCTCTAGCCATCTTTCGCCAAACTTTCCAACACTGCAAACAATCAACTTCTCTCCAGGATTTACAATGTTAGTCACTGCCATTTCCATCGCTCCCGTTCCGGAGGAAGCAAGAATGAACAGATCGTTTTCAGTCTTGAAAACCTTCTTGGTACCGCTTACCGCGGCTTCATAGATCTTCTTGAACTGTGGAGTCCTGTGGTGAATCGTGTCCCTCGCGCCTTCAAGAAGTACATCGATAGGAACCGGCGTGGGCCCCGGAGCAAGTAAATAGTTCTTCTTAATCATCTTTGCCAATTTCGGCACCTCCAATTCAATCTGGTTTGGTTTGATTCCTGTATCGAAATAATTCGCTTGAGGTACTATCAAAAACAATAATGAGACACAGAGAACATTCGGTTTCTCATCTATAGTTTAGAACACGGATGTTTCTATCGCAACGTCCGGAATCTTCGAACAAAGCCAATGATTATTCGTAGAAGCATTGCATCACTCTTTTACTTTGTTTTGCGCCCTACAGATTGCCGTCCCCATTTATTGAAGCGTTACGAAGAGCAATTGACGGAACGACTGTCCTGTAGGGGGTAATGCATCATGATTAAATCTACTCAAGAGAGACGGGCACAGG
>WOZY01000085.1 GCA_011620045.1 Mesotoga sp. | reverse complement strand
CGCGGGGAATGGGCGCGGATAGAACTTGTATTATGTCGCAGGCGTGTTTTGCTGCACGTCGATGTTTTACTCTTGACAGCTCTTCGTCGAATCTCAGTTTAAGCGCATTGCGAGAAGCCCATATCATTCTCATATAAGCTGATCAAATCAAAGGTGCTGAGCCTGTACGGGTGTTTATAAGGATTCAAAATATACTTCTGTTCTTAGTGATATGGTATAATTGTTTTGAGTTCTGCAGCTGTTGTTCAGAGCAGTTCTGCAGTATTAGCTTTTTGTAGTATTGCGCTATATAGAGGAGGGGATAAAATGGCAATAGGCGAATATGTGAAAAGTGCCGACTGGAAAAGCGAGAAGCATGTACCGGTTATTGATATTCCCGATACAATTAAGCCGGGAGAAGCATTCAACGTTGAAATCATGGTGGGCAAGGAGATTCCGCATCCAAATACCATCGAGCATCACATCAAGTGGTTCGATCTGTACGCAATGTATGATGACGGCCAGTTTTTAATTCATCTTGGTCACGTCGAGTTCACTCCTGTAACAACCCAGCCAAAGGCTGTATTTAGCGTGAAATTAGAGAAGTCAGGTTCACTGATCGCTACCTCTTACTGCAACATACACGGTCTCTGGGAAAACAGTAAGAGAGTTGAGTTCTGATTGAGGAGGGCGGCGCGATGAAGTACAGATGCACTATCTGCGGTTACATTTATGATCCTGAAATCGGAGATCCCGACAATGGAGTAGATCCCGGGACCACCTTTGAGAATGTTCCGGAGGATTGGGTCTGTCCACTATGTGGAGCCAGTAAAGACGATTTCGAACCAATCGACTAGAGAAATGAGGCGGGAGAATCACTCCCGCCTTTCTTTACCTCAACGGAGGTGTTGACTTGAGAGATTATGTTATCGCCCTTTCCGGTGAAGCCGGTCAGGGATTGAATACGATAGGGGATATGCTTGCGCTTAGCCTCTTCCGAAATGGCTTCTGCATCTTTACTGACAAGAGTTACCATTCCAGGATCAGAGGTGGAGAGTATATATACAGGATTCGCGTTTCCGACACTCCTCTGTTTTCTATGCGACAGGAGTTTGATCTCATAGTCTCGCTAAGCAAGAGCACTACTCTTTCACAGCTGGAATATTTTCATGACAAGACGACACTGATATTCGATTCAGATTCCGATCATGTGACTACGGAAGATACAGGCTTTGAAATGAATGTTATGAATTTCCCGTTCAAGACGATAGCGAAAGAAGCGGGAGAACCGAGGGCTCAGAATGTAGTTGCCCTCGGTGCGATTCTTGCCCTCTTCAAAGTAAAGATGGAAATCCCCTCACAGTTGATTGAAGAGGTCTTCTCGGGAAAGGATGAGGTAATAAAGTCTAATCTTGAAGCACTGGAAAGAGGTTACAATCTAGAACTGTCCATAGACATTCCCGATTTTGAAACCAATGAGAATAACTACTACCTTGTGAACGGTACGGAAGGCACAGGTCTGGGAGCAATTGCGGCCGGGTGCAGATTCCTTTCTGCTTATCCCATGACTCCTGGAACAGGAGTTATGAACTTCCTCGTGTCGAGAGCGGAGAGATATGGCATAGTAGTCGAGCAGGCGGAAGACGAGATCGCCGCAGTAAATATGGTGATAGGCGGATCGTTCGCCGGCGTTCGGTCACTCGTGACGACATCTGGCGGAGGATTCGCTTTGATGCAGGAAGGTATTTCTCTTGCCGCGATGACCGAGACTCCTTTAGTCATGGTTGATGCTCAGCGTCCGGCACCGGCCACGGGGCTTCCGACAAGAACTGCTCAGGAGGACCTTCTCTTTGTGGTGAATGCCGGTCATGGCGAGTTTCCAAAATACGTTGTGGCTCCCAGAACTCCGAAGGACGCCTTCGAACTGACCGAGAAGGCCTTCTATATTGCAGATAAATACCAAATTCCCGCGATAATTCTTCTTACTGAGTCGCTGGTAGACTCCTCGGCAACGGTAGAGGCTCCAATCCATAATGAGGAATTCCTGCAGAGATTTGTCGTTGAGGGCGGCGATAAGTACCGCAGATTCGAGAGCACTGAAACTGGTGTCTCTCCGAGAGCGGTCCCTGGGGGCAAGGCCCTCGTGAGAGTCGATTCCGATGAACATGACGAAGAAGGATATATTACTGAGAACCTCAAGATCAGGAAGATGATGGTGCAGAAGAGAATGAAGAAGATGAAAGGACTGGTGGGCGAGCTGACGGCACCGGCTAAGTTCAATCTCGATGCGCCTTTGATTCTTGTCGGCTGGGGAGACAGCTGGGGCGCTATAGATGAATTTGCCACCGGCAGAAATGATGTCGGCTACGTGCACTACACGGAAGTCTTTCCAATCGACCCGTCCATTAGGGAAGAGCTGGAAGGCAAGAGACTTGTTTCTGTCGAAGGAAACTTCACAGGGCAGTTTGCCAGTTTGTTGAGGTCGAAGACAGGTCTGAATGTCGAACACATCGGCCGATACGATGGGCGCCCTGTAAGTGCGAACTGGATACAGAAGACTCTAGAAGAGGAGGGGATAATATGAGTTTCTTGAGAGAAGTAGATCCCGCGTGGTGTCCAGGTTGCGGAAACTTTCCCCTCAGAATGAATCTCGCCAGTACATTGGAGGAGATGGGAGTAGATAAGTCCCGGTTTGTTATGGTAACCGGAATCGGGCAGGCCGCGAAGATGCCTCATTATCTCGACGTAAACTTCTTCAACGGGCTCCATGGAAGAAGCATTCCCGTCGCCTTTGCCATTAAGGCGGTGAACCCAGAACTTACTGTAATTGTGGAGTCGGGAGACGGAGACATGTACGGAGAGGGTGGAAACCATTTCATTCACGGTATTCGCAGGAATTTCGATGTAACCGTCTTGATTCACGATAATCAGATCTATGGATTGACGAAGGGCCAGGGATCCCCAACAACAAGAAAGGGACAGAAGACAAGCGTTCAGCTTCAAGGCGTAATCAACGAACCTTTGAATCCACTTGCTCTGGCGATAACGATGGACGCTTCCTTTGTTGGAAGAACTTTCATCGGCGACAAAGAACACTTCAACAAGGTCGTCTCCGCAGCGATAAACCATAAGGGTTTTTCAGTTGTGGATATCATGCAACCCTGCGTCACTTTCAATAAGGTGAACACTTTCAAATACTACAAGGAAAAACTCTATGATGTAAGCGAAGCAGACAGTAGTTACGATCCGACAGACAAGGCAAATGCTTTCAAGAGGGCTCTCGAGTGGGACGATAAGATACCGATGGGTATTATATACGTGAACGATAAGCCGACTTATCATGAACTTCATTCCGTTTTGAAGAAAGGCGTTGTTCTTGCGAAGGAGAAGACGGCGATCGATATCTCTGCCGAACTCAAAGCCTTTAGGTAAAAAGAATAGAGACCCAGGTAAGTATTGGTGAGAGTATCAGGGCCGGTAAGAAGTTGCCGACCTTGATTTCTTTTATCTCAAGCAGCCTGATTCCCAGTCCAAGGAGCATTAGACCTCCAACGCCCGAGAAATCTCCTAGATAGAGAGGATCCTGAAGGAAGGAGAGAACGCCAGCGAGAGACACGAGTCCGCCCTGTACCAGATAGACGGCCGCAGCAGAGAGAAGCACACCCTTGCCTAGAGTTGCCGAGAGCATTACAGACGAGATCCCATCCATTAATGACTTTATGTATATCAACTCATTTTCGCCCGAGAGTCCTGCCTTGAGAGAACCGATAACCGTCATAGGGCCGGCAACGAAGAGGACGGAAGCAGTAACAAAGCCTTTCACGAAGTTTGCGTCGTCACTCTTGCTTCCTGCCAGTCTTCCTATCTTTTCCTCCAGATCGAGAGCCTCTCCGATTGCTCCGCCGACAACAAGACTGCCCAAAACAACGAGAACGCTGTTCGTATCCAGAAACATACTTATACCCAGACCCATAGTCAGGAGTCCTATTACGTTGAAAAAGACCTTTCTGTAGCGCTCTTTCACGAACTTCCCACCTAGAAGGCCCAGCATCGAACCTAATATGACTGCAACTGTATTGACAATGACCGATATATTCAGCATCTCTTCTCTCTCCTGGTAAATGAGATCAGTTCCTCCTCGCTTGCAGGGAAGCGGGCGAAACGTTTGTAGTAGTGTAGCAGATACTTCTCCTTCTCTTCAAGTCTCTCACGGTGAAGATTGCCGTTCACATACTCGGAA
>WOZY01000290.1 GCA_011620045.1 Mesotoga sp. | reverse complement strand
GAGATGAGAAGCTCAGAGATTGGGTCTTCGCTTGTAAAGGCAATGGATAAGTACGACTTCATTATAGTGAATTTCCCGGCTGGCGATGTGATTGGCCACCTGAATGAAATGGAGCTGAAGGTCAAAGCGGCCGCCGAAATTGATGTCGCTCTTGGGAGGGTCTACAAGCAGGCAATCGCGTTGGGTAGAACCGTAATTATCACAGCCGATCATGGATTGATGGAAAGGGGAAGGAACGAGGACGGTTCTCCATCGGTGTCGCACACGACTGCCCCAGTGCCGTTCGTAGTTGTCAATCGTAAATTAGGAAAACACAGTGTCATTGCAGATAGTGGTTCACTCGCAGATATTGCTCCCACTATTCTTTCCCTTATGGGAATCGATAAACCGCCTGAGATGACAGGATCGTGCCTGATCAAGGATATCCCTGTTTCCAGTGGCGTTGTGCTTGTGATCCTTGATGGCTGGGGAGAAGGAAATAGGGATCCAAGGATCAATCCTCTGGAAGCTGCCGAGACTCCGAACCTGGATTTCTTGAAGGAGAACTATCCATTTACCAGACTCAGGGCCAGTGAACAGGCAGTAGGTCTTCCCTCTGGCAGAAGCGGTAACTCCGAGACCGGTCACCTCACTATAGGAGCCGGAAGAGTGATCGAGCAGGATGAGTTACGGCTTATTAGGGAGATGGAAAGCGGGCTAGAAAACAACAAGACACTTAAGAACGCAATAGCAAACACAGAAAGCGGGGCGTCGGTTCACGCGATAGGAGTTCTTTCGGAGGCCAGCTCTCACGGCAACATCAAAGAGTTGCTTGAAATATGCAAAGCGGCCCGTCTGAATGGAGCGGATAGGATTTTGGTCCATCTCATTCTCGACGGCAGAAGCGCTCCGCCCAGAAGTGCCGTCGATCTTCTGAAGAAATACAGGAAACAACTTGAACAGTATGAAGTTGTCAGTGCAGTGGGGAGAGGCTTTGCACTTGACAGGAGCAAAGATTACGTTGGGAAAACAAAAAAGGTCTATGATTGTCTCGTGAATGGCACAGGAAAGTGTTTCTCAAGTCTTTGAAGTATGGAGGATCTATGAACAAGAGCATGAAAATCCTTGATAGAGTTCGCGAGGTCTACCCCTCTCTTTCAAAATCTCAGAGGCTGATCGCAGACAGCATTCTGGAGAACTGGGAGAACACGGCTTTCGTCTCTCCTAGGGAACTCGGAGAGAGACTAGGGGTAAGTGAGACCACGGTAATAAGGTTTGCCAAAACCCTTGGATACGCAGGCTTCAGCGAGCTTAGAGAGCACAGTCAGAATTTGATCAAAGAGAAACTCACCCCCGCCGAGAAGATGTCTGCAACCGTTCAAAAGATCAAGTCCGGAGAGACAACTTTCGATAGACTGCTCACAGCAGAAGTCGAGAATTTGAAAGACGGCATCTCTAAGGTATCGGCCGACGAGTTCTATAAGGCGGTGGATTTGATAGAAAACGCACAGAGAGTTTTCATTGCAGGTCAGGGAGTTTCGGAAGCCCTCTGCAAATTTCTAGAATTCAGGTTCAGAAGGATGCAGATCGATACTAGGCCAGTTACCGTCGGCGGAAAAGCGTTCTACGAGACTCTGTTGCTAATGAAAGACGGGGATGTTCTTTTTGGAATTGGTTTCTTTCGTTGCTCGCAAGACATACTGAGATCTTTCGACTATGCAAAAAAGAATGGCATACCTACTATAGCTTTGACACACAGCAGCGTATCGGAACTTGCACTAAAATCGGAAGTTACGTTAGTTGCTAACAGAGGTCCCGTCTCGCTGCTCAACTCACTGGTTGTGCCAATGGCGATACTGAATGCTCTTGTTCTGTATATTGCCGAGAGAGACGAGGAGAAACTCAAGGCTCTGAAGAAACTCGATGAGATACCCGATATCTTTGGATTCAACGGGAAACATTAGTCTCCAAATCCAATTTGAGGAGGTAGTTTATGAGAAAACTTGCTATGACTTTCGTGCTGTTAATCTGCGTAGCAATGCTCTTCGGAGCAGAGAAGATTATGCTCTACACTTCGGTTCCGACAGAGATTATGACGGCTATTGCCGAAGCTTTCATGGTGTAGAACCCGACTATTGAGGTCGAGGTCTTCAGGTCCGGGACGGGTACCATCCAGACGAAAATCGCAGCAGAAGTTGAGAGTGGTAATCTGCAAGCCGATGTCATCTGGGTGGCCGAATTTTCCTACTATGAGACTCTCAAGAAGCAGGGACTCCTGGCACAAATATTCCCAGAAGAAGCAAATGCTCTTCCGGATAATTTCAAAGATCCCGAGAACTATTACTACGCCGGAAGGCTTATAAACATGGTCATCGCCTACAATACGAATGAACTCACACCGGAAACCGCTCCGCAATCCTGGACAGACTTGACCGATTCGAAGTGGTACGATAACTTCGTGATTCCCAATCCAGAGTACTCCGGGGCTGCAGTTGCCGCAGTAGGGGCGCTGGCAATCAACTATGGCTGGGAATACTTTGAAGATTTGAGAGAGAACGAGACGGTAGTTGTCAGGGGAAACAGTGATGTTGCTCAGAAGGTCGCTGCGGGCGAGTTCCCGATCGGTATGACCCTCGATTACATTGCCAGAGGTCTCAGAGAAAACGGGAGCCCGATAGACATTGTTTATCCCAAGGACGGAACGGTTGCAATTCCAAGCCCTGTGGCCGTGATGAAAAACACTGACAATATGGAAGCCGCAATGACTTTCATCAATTACATTCTTTCCGAAAAGGGCCAGAAAGCTCTGGTAGAGCTGGGATCTCTGGTGCCTATCAGAAGCGATGTCAATCCTCCGCCTAACACACCACCTGCAGGAGAGATTCTCGATCAGGCCATGAAAATCGATTGGAAGGTAATTGAAGAGCTCACCACAGAGATAAACACGAAGTTTGCAGACATAATGTTATTCTAGTGAAGCAAGGCCCGGCCAGTGTGGCGACCGGGCCTTTCGTTTTGCACTGGAGAGTGATCTCATGTATCAAAAGAGGTTTAGAGTCGATCCGCTGATACTTGGAAGTACTTTCGTGATAATTGGAGTTCTCATAGTCTTTCCTTTCACGCTGTTGTTCATAAACAGTCTGAAGGCGGACGGGGTGTTCACTTTGCAGAATTATGTTACCGTTTTTCAGTCTAATAGGAACTACTCGGCTCTCTTCAACAGTTTGAAGCTGGGCTTTTTCACATCTCTATTCTCAGTTCTGCTGGGAGCTCCCTTGGCATGGCTCGTGACGAGGACTAATCTCCCCTTCGCGAAGCTATTTAAGACCTTGTTTATTCTTCCGTATATGATTCCTCCGTTTGTTGGAGCGATCGCCTGGTCTCAGCTCCTCAACAGGAGAAATGGATACATAAATTCGTGGGCAGCTTCGCTTTTTGGACTTGAAGGCCATGTCTTTGACGTCAACACTATGCCCGGTCTCATATGGGTTATGACTCTCTATCTCTATCCGTTCGTCTTCATAACTGTGACCGGAGCTCTCGAAAGGATGGATCCCACACTCGAGGAGGCCGCGCGGACTTGTGGCGCGAAGACGATGAGGATTATGAGAGATATTACACTGCCGCTTGTCGCTCCAAGCATTGCCGGAGGCGCGCTTCTTGTTTTTGCTTCGACAATCGCTAACTTCGGGATTCCCGCGCTGATAGGTATGCAGGGTAGAGTGTATGTACTAACGACCATGATCTACTCATACATGCGCAGTCCTGGATACACGGGAATAGCAATGGCTTCTGTGCTCTCGATTTTGCTGATGTCGATCTCAGTCGGAGCTTTGTTGTTGAACAACCTTTATCTGAAGAAGAAGCAGTACACGCTGATTTCGGGAAAGAGCATGAGGCCAACGAAGCTTGACTTGCGTCGGTGGAAGATACCTATTCTGATACTTGCTTTTCTCGTTGTCTTCGTGACGGTTGTCATGCCCTTCGTTTCTATCAGTCTCACATCCTTTCTCGACGCGTGGGGGGCCAAGATCACCTGGGATAACCTCACACTTAAGAACTACAGATATATTCTCTTTGAATATGCCTTGACGAAGGACGCCTTCAAGAACAGCTTCTTGCTTGCGATCTCTGCAGCCACTGTCTGCATGGTTTTAGGATCACTGATTGCTTATATCAGTGTAAAAACTAAGATCCGAGGAAGGAAGGCGCTTGAGGCCGTCTCGCAACTCCCCTACGCAGTGCCGGGAA
>WOZY01000258.1 GCA_011620045.1 Mesotoga sp. | reverse complement strand
CACCACGTGAACCCCGAAACACTCAGGAACTGTCTTTACAGCAATATTGAACTTTTTAAAGGTGTAGAACCGGGAACTTTTAAGCTCTTCAAATGCACAAACAATATGTGGAATATTGCAACTCCGCTGGTCGTTGGCAATACACATCTGGGGAATCTATTTCTGGGACAGTTTTTCATGGAAGATGAGAGTGTGGATTACGATTTCTTTAGGAGACAGGCAAGAAGGTATGGTTTCAACGAAGACGATTATATAAAGGCACTGGATAACGTCCCCAGATGGAGCCGTGAAACTATAGATACTGTGATGACCTTATACTCAAAGTTTGCAGAGATGATTTCCAATCTTAGTTTTGCGAATATTGAGCTTGCCAGGACACTCTCTGAAAGAGACAGGCTTCTTCAAACGGTAGAAGAAATGGAGAGCAGGTTCAGAAGATATGTTGAGAGTGCCCCGGACGGAATATTCGTCACAGACAAGAGAGGCAACTATACCGATGTTAACGAAGCGTCCTGTATAATCACCGGCTATTCAAGAGAAGAGTTGCTGAATATGAACCTGATACAGCTAATACCTCCCGAGAGTCTGGAGGAGGCCGAAAACCATTTCAGGCTGACTATAGAAACCGGTAAATCCGAAGGCACAACTGCCTTTGTGAAGAAGACTGGCGAGAAGAGATACTGGAATGTCAGAGCTGTAAGGCTCAACGATACCAGTTTTATAGGATTCGCCAGAGACGTAACCGCTGCCTTTATGAGCCAGGAGGCCCTTAGAAAGTCCGAGAAAGAGAAATCACTCATACTTAATACCACAAAGGAAATAATTGTCTATTACGACACCGATCTTAACATAATCTGGGCGAACAGGTCTCTGGCAGAGCATCTCGGAACAGATGTAGAAGAGCTTATAGGTGTGAACTGTACGGATGTATGGCGGCGGAGAAAGAAGTGTGACAACTGCATACTGAGAATGGCACTTGACACGGGCTCTCAGAAAACTGGCGAAATAATAGGCAAATTTGGCACAACATGGTACGTAAGGGCTTATCCCGTTAGGGATGCTGACGGGAAGATTGTTGGCATTGTTGAACTGTGCGAAGACACAACCGAAATAAATCGGCTATCTAGGAGTCCAGAAGCCGCTTTCGAAGCTCTTGTTCGTGCGGCCTCGAACATAGTGAACGCCAATGATCCATATACGTCTTACCATCAGAAGAATGTGAGCGATCTGGCTGTGGCGATAGGTAAGAAAATGGATCTCGATGATGAAACCTGCAACTGCCTTAAAGTTGCCGGTCTGCTTCACGATATAGGAAAGATCTCAGTTCCTACGGAGATTCTAGCTAGACCGGGAAAGCTCAGTGATATTGAATTCAGACTAGTAAAGGAACACTCGAAAAATGGCTATAATATTCTTAAGGATATAGATCTCCCCTGGCCAGTTGCAGATATAATATTGCAGCACCACGAAAGACTCGACGGGTCTGGCTATCCAGACAGCCTGAAAGACGATCAGATAAGGCTCGAATCAAGAATAATAGCGGTTGCCGACGTGGTTGATGCTATAACCTCTCACCGGCCCTACAGGGCGGCTCTGGGAATTGAGTTCGCCATGAATGAGATAAAGGAAAATTTAGGTAGACTGTACGATCCGTTAGTCGTAAAAGCCTGTGTGGATCTGATCGAAGAAGGCTATACTTTCGAGAATTCCTAGAAGTTTTTTTCTGCGCCATTTGGATCTTGCTTTGAGTTTAGAGTATACATCTACTTTTGCCGCGCATCTGTCCATGGTGTGATTGTTCGCAAAAAGATCGAAAACAGAACCACTAGCGGGTGCTGAATCAAGAGGGAAAACCGTGCTCGGAGGTAGCAGTTAGTGGTAGGAAAGAACAAAGCGAGGCCTCCTCACGGTTGAACGGTCATCCGTTCGCCGACGAAGAAAAAGGAGCATGATGCTGAATCAAGTTCAGAATGACGGAATTTGGAACAGAGTCGTACTGAGTCTAGGGTAAGGTGAAGAAGGCTTTTCTCCAGAACAACTAATGCAAGGCTGGACTTCTTGTTCACTTGAATTGCCAACTTCATTGGTCTTCCAGAACTTCCAGAGCCATCTGCACAGTTATTCTGTCCTTCAACCAATAACCCGAGTGTTTCATATGTGATAGAAGGGCCTCAGCATTTTCAAGGGAAAGCAATCGTCCTTTGACACCAAGAGCAAGCACGTAGACACTACCGTGAAATTCAATGTTGTATTTTTCGCAGTACTTTCTTGCCAGATTGTCGTCGGTAAGTATCGCATCGGCCAACTCAGCAACACTAACAATGAAGATGCAGGAAAGTTCTCCCTTTCCGAGTCCAGAGAAGCCCAGACTCGTGATGGAATTTTCGAACAGCTCCAGGTCTCTATCTACGATTTGCACAAATGGAATACTAAGTACCATTCCCGAAAACTTACCGCTATTATGGAATTCATAAACCACATGATACGGAATAACTGCTCTATTGCTCAAAATTGATTCCAAAGTATTAATTCTATCTATTGCAGCGAAATTCGCGAGAACCGTATTGTCCAGAACAAACACTAATCCGTCTCCCTCATGTTATCCAGTACTTCATAACCGTCAAGGCCGATTTCTCTCATTAGCTCCAAAAACTTGCTGAAACTGATTCTTTCTTTTTCAAGCGCTTTGTAAGCGGCAGAAACGTATTTGTTGGTCGACCAGTATTTCTCATTGGTTGGTTCATAGAGCCTCTTGTCCATATTGAGCATCGTAGCCAGTTGAACCGGTTTCTTCTGCCATAATAAGCTTGGAATCGAGCTGGCCCCGAATATCTCCTTCAATCTCGCCAGTGTTCCAGAATAACTCATCCTGAACACTTGAGAGATCTCCATAGTCTCCACAGCATCGAAGACAATTCCACTGTCCGTTTGAACGATCGCGGTGACATCATCGGAAGGCATAAGGAAGAACGATGCAAATCTGTCCGCCTCCTTTTCCTTGTTTGAAGATTCATCGCCAGGAAATTCAACCATATTCTCAATATTATGAAGAAATATGTGCCCAAGTTCGTGGGCAACTGTGAAATTCTGCCTGCCAATTGATTTTGATGAATTTATCACCAGCACTTTAACACTATCGCTGTTGAATACTGCACCAGAGATACCGTTCTCTCCAAACGGGTAGTAGAAGAGGAAAAATCCACTATCTTCAAGCCGCTTCCTTAACTGCGTTTCATGAAAACTACCGGAAAGAAGTCCAATTCGTTTACGAGCCTTCAACGCTATGGCTTCGATCTCCCTAACTGTTCTCATCTCTTTTTTCTCCTTCAAGAAGAATTATGCTTCGTACGATCTTCTCGATCTTTTCGAGTACCCTCTTGCTTTCAGCATCAACATTGCTTCCATCTCTGAATGAAAGAGAGAACTCTTTCTTCTCTTCTATTCCTAGGAGCTTTTCTGGCAAAGAGTTGTATAGCTTCGCCATCTTGAAAAGGAGGACAGGATCAATATTCTGTTTCCCATTTTCCATCTTTGATAGAGAAGTCCTTTCTATACCTAGCTTTATTGCAGCCTCTTCCTGAGAAAGACCGCTCTTTACTCGGAACTCTTTCAGTTGAATCATGGTTACACCTCCCCAAGTGAAATTTTATCACTACTAAATACATTATGTGCTAATTTCGCACACATTGATTTGAGATAACCATTCACCATCGACAAACGCATTTTTGGCAAATGAAAACTCGCTAATTTGATAGATATCGCTATTGAGAGAAGACTCTGGGGTCTTGCGGGATGAACGCCATTGCAGACCTCGCAAAGAATAGCATGACCTGCATCAGCAGACTGGCTTTGAAAATCTTCCCCGGGAAGCGGGCATTGCGACCTGGGCCGTTCTTGCCCAGCCTTGCGTCCTGACATGCTTCTGTCAGCATTGCGTCCGCCGATGCTTTTCGGCGTATCACTTCCCGACGGAGTCAGTATTGTGTCTAATTTTTATTCTTCTTCGCGCCTAGACCTTGCAACTTGTAACAGACAACTTGCAACTGCTCTTTTGAAGGGCGGCTTTTTTGATCATGCCTGTATGCGACGTCTTAGAAAAAACCGTTCACTGTCATCCCGAACTAGTTTCGGGATCTGGTTTTGCGGTCTCGACGGGGGACGGATGACTGTTGACGGACAACGTGGTTTCATAAGCGTTCAGCGGGTTCTCCGCTTTTAAGCGCACAGCGGTTCTTAGATGCGAGATC
>WOZY01000203.1 GCA_011620045.1 Mesotoga sp. | reverse complement strand
TTGTATCACCAAACGGACGGTGGTATAATCGAGTGCCGGGGGAGCCCAGAGGGCTGAGAGTGCTGAAAGCAGACCCCATGAACCTGATCCGGTTAGTACCGGCGTAGGGACGGCCATGGTTAGCGCCTCCGGTAATCGCTATTGGAGGTGTTTTTTATGAGAAGAGCATTTCTGGTCTTATCAATGATCCTCTTCATTCCATTTTCGACAGTGTTGCCGCTTAAGATTTATTCATATGATTCCCTTCAACCGCTTGCCCAAGAGACGTTTTCGCAGTTCACAGAAAAGACGGGAATTGCCGTCGAGTTTCGCGCTGTTGGAGATTCGGGGTCTCTGCTGAGCTTGATTATCTCCGAGCGTGAGAATTTCGATGGAGATGTCGTGATCGGAATCGATAACCTTCTTTCGAGACGAGCCTTCGAAGAAGACATCTTTCTTTCTTACAGACCCCAAGGCTTTGAGAAGATCATCGATATGGATCTTCTGCTCGATAGTCAGTGGAGACTCACCCCGTATGATTTCGGAGGGATCGCGCTAATATGTGATACCAGCCAGATAACAGGGCCCATTGAAACGCTTTGGGATCTAACCGGGCCGGAATATCGAAGGAGCGTGATTATTCAAGACCCGAGGACTTCGAGTACCGGCCTATCTTTCCTCGCCTGGACTTACCTGCTTTTTGGCGAGCGATTCGAAGAATTCTGGCAGGCTTTCAAGCCCTCGATACTCACAGTCTCTCTGGGGTGGGACGATTCTTTCCAAAAATTCGAGTCCGGTGAAGCTCCAATAATGGTTTCCTATGCCACAGATGGAGCATATTCAATGCATTATTACGGTGAATCGGTCTACATGACAGTAATCCCGGAGGGCAGGGGTTACGTCCAGATTGAGGGAGCGGGAATCATTAGATGGACGAAGAATCTGCACGATGCAGAAATGTTCATGGATTTTCTTCTGAGTGAGGACTTTCAGCGCCATATTCCCCTTAACCAGTGGATGTTCCCCGTAATTGACGTCGAGATGCCCCCGGCTTTCGATTATGCCGTCAAACCGGAAAAGATTCTGAAACTATCTCCCGAGGTGGATCTTTCTGAGCTCATCTCCAAGTGGGAAGAGGTAATATACGAAAGGTAAATCCCTGACAATATCTGCAGTTGGGATTGCGGCCGTTGTTCTGCTGCCATTATTCTTTGCCTTCGGAAATTTGAAGCTAGATACGATCTTTGCAGTGATTTCATCGCCTTCGTTTAGGTCGATTGCCGGGTTCACGGTCAAGCAGGCGCTTCTCAGTACGTTTCTGGCAATGATTGTTGGTTTCCCGGCGGCAGTACACTATGCCAGAAGCAACGGTCGTCTTTCCCGTCTATTGGGCATAACAACCTATATACCGTTCTTCTTTCCCAGCATATCGATGGCAATAGGCTTCCTGGCAGTTTACGGAAGAAATGGGGTCTTCAACAACCTGATGTCGTTTGCCGGTCTGGAGAGGTTACAGATTCTTTATTCTCTGGGGGCAGTTTTACTTGGACACGTCTTCTACAACGCACCTATAGTTATACTAGTTCTTGGGAATGCGCTCAGAAGATTGCCCTCAGATGTGCTGGAAAGTTCTAAGATAGATGGATCGGGGAGAATACGAAGACTTCTGCGAGTGGAACTACCTCTTGTCACACCGGCAATTATCAATTCCGCGCTTCTTATCTTCACTTACTGTTTCACCTCTTTTGCCGTTGTCCTTGTACTGGGTGGGGCTCAATTCGCCACCCTGGAAGTTTCAATCTATATGAATTTCAGACTTTTGGCGGCACCGCAAACTGCCGTCGTTCTTGCCGTAGTTCAGTTCGTATTTATTATGCTTTTCGGAATACTCGTTTCGCTGAGCGAGAAGAGATCATCCTTTGAGCACGGCGAGCAATATCTGGAGAAGAACAGATTAACTGGCATCTACTCGTGGATATTTGTTCTCTTCGAATGGATACCGATTCTTGGTGCTCTCTTCAGTTCATTCTACGATTGGACCAGAGGAGAATTCATCTTCGGGAGAATAACGAAGCTGTTTACAGAAAAGCTTGTACTTCTCGGAACGGGACTGGCAAGCACATTGGTCAATTCAATAACGCTTTCGTTTCTTGCAGCCGTTGTGACCGTAACGATTGCCTTTTTTCTTTCGTGGCAAGCAAGGGACACCTCTCGAGGCTCGAGATATCTGAGAATAGTGTCTTTGATCGCTCTGTCCGTAACGCCTTCGATTCTAGCTGTTTCCTATCTCACAGTGTTTGGAAGTTTCCCTGTTCCACTGCTGTTGGTGCTACTTTACATAGTTATTTCGTTGCCCGTTGCTTTGAACTACATAAGTGGTCAGGTGATCGGTGCAGAGCTTGCCTTCCTGGAGGCGGCACAGCTCGACGGAGCTTCGAAACTTGCACGCGTATGGTATATGATAATTCCTTTCTTCAGAAGCACGATTATTTACGCTGCAACGGTAGTTTTCGCCATTTCAATGGGCGAATTTGGTGGATCGCTAATACTCGGGAGCAAAGACTTCCCTACCTTTGCCGTTGCAATCTACAGACTGAACGGAAGCCGCTATCTATTGGAGGCAAGGTTCTTAAGTTCCACTCTTGGAATTATCATTATCTCTGTTGTCGCTATCTCCCGGTGGTTTGCACAAAAACCTGAGAGAAGTATTCGCAGCACTCCCTAATTCCGCAAGTTTCGCACTTTGGGCCTATAGGTCTGCAGATCTCCCTGCCGAACTCGACCATTGACCCGTTAACCGGTCCCCAAATCTTGGGTGGCAAGATCTTCATCAGAGCAAATTCGGTGTCGTCAGGCTTCTTCGTCTTCACCCATCCCAGCCTGTTTGCGATTCTGTGAACATGAGTGTCAACTGCTAGGGCATTCTTTCCGAATGAAACGTTTAGGACGATGTTCGCCGTCTTTCTTCCAACTCCGGGGATTGTGACCAATTCTTCAAGAGTGCCAGGCACTGCGCCGCCGAAGTTATCGATGATTATCTTTGCACAGTTTATTATTCTTGCCGCTTTCTGTCTATACATTCCGGAAGCTTTGATCAACTCGTAAAGATCTTCGGGTTCTGCCTTCATTAGAGACTGCGGATCGGGATAAACCGAGAAGAGCCTGCGAGAGGCCTCCTCGGTATTCTCATCTCTTGTTCGCTGACTCAATATTGTGCTCACCAAAACCTTGAAAGGTTCTTCATAATCGCGACCTCTAGGAAAGTTCTCTACTATCCATTCCGACACTGCCGCAGGTGAGCAGTCAGGCTTAGACATCGCCTCCCTCCAGGAAGGCCTTGTACGCTCTGTAGGTTTCGTAAAGGTCTGCTTTGGAGAGAAGCTCGAACGGCGAATGCATACCAAAGACGGCCGTTCCCGCATCCACAACTGTGACACCTCTTTCGGCGAAGAATTTTGCAACGGTTCCTCCGCCCCCTCTATCGACTTCTCCCAAGATAGTACTCTGCCAGTGAACTCCCTTCTCGTTTAGAAGGTTACGCACATAGCCCATGAACTCAGCGCTAGCTTCGCTGGTTCCTGATTTTCCTCTGGAGCCCGTGTATTTCAATATTGCGATTCCGTATCCGAATCTTGCAGCGTTTGTCTGATCGTGAGCATCCTTGAAGGTTGGGTCGAATCCGGCGGCAACATCTCCGGATATCATTCTGGATTTCTCGAGAAGAAAGTCGATCTCGTAAAGTCTCTTCTCTCCAGAAAGGTTGAGAAGCTTCTCGATAAAAGCGACCCAAAACCGCCCCTTTGCTCCAGTAACGCCTTCACTTCCTATCTCCTCCCTGTCGAAGAGAAGGACCATTGCAGTTCTCTTTGGGTTCTTTATTGTAGACATATCCTTAAGCGCTGTAATAGCGGTGTATGAACAGACCCTATCATCATGCGCGTAAGCGCCGATCATAGATCGATCAAGCCCGACTTCCCTTGGTTCGATAGCCGGCACAAGCTGGATGTCCGCAGAGAAGAAGTCTTCTTCGACAAGCCCGTACTTTTCATATAGCAGATTAAGGAACATCAGCTTAACTGGATTCTCAAAGTCCTTGACGTCCGTTATCGGAATAGATCCGGACATAGCATTGAGATCTTTTCCTTGAAAGACCTTTCTGAAATCACCTTCCCTGTTGTCCAGGTGAGGGAGAAGATCGGAAATTACGAATACAGGATCATCGCTGCTCATTCCAATAGAGACATCTACCGATTCTCCATCGCTCTTGACTACGGTACCTACG
>WOZY01000028.1 GCA_011620045.1 Mesotoga sp. | reverse complement strand
GTTGCAGATATTATCCCCATTGGAATCCCAAACAAAAGCGCAAAACTTAGGGAGAAAACGGCCAGCTCGAGAGTTATCGGAAATCTTTCTCTTATCAGGTCGGTTACCGGTCTTCCCGTTCTCAGTGAGGTTCCCAGATTAAAGGTGAAAAGGTTCTTGACCCAGATTCCATACTGAACAATAAGAGGCTTGTCAAGCCCATATTCAGAATAGAGCTCTTCAATTTGGCTTTCGGTAAGATAATTCTGAGTTCCCAACATGATATCCACCACATCACCTGGGACTATGTGAATTGCTATGAAAACCATGAATGTTACTAACAGCACGGTTGGGATGGCTGAAAACAGCCTCCTGAAAACGTATCCGAGCTCCACTCTTCTTCCTCTTGTTACTTCTTATATGTCTCTCTTAAGAAGATAAGGCTTTCATTCGCTAGAGATCTGAATCCTTCAACTGAATCATTGGAAGCGAATATCGTGTTTGCCGAGTATAAGAAGATGATTGGCGAGTCTTCAACCAGCTTTTTCTGAAGTTCTTCATAGATTAGCCGTCTGTTATTTATGTCCGACTCACTTCTTCCGCTGTCGAGCAGTTCGTCTACCTCAGGATTGCTATAAAGGAACACATTTGTGGATCCTCCGGTTCTGAAAGTCCTATAGAACTGAATGTCCGGATCTATAGATCCGCTGTTCATAGAAATGAATGAATCGAAATCGCTTTCTCTCCACTTGCTGATAAAGATCCCCCATTCTACTATGTTGATCTTCGCAGTGACGCCGACTTCAGCCAGTTGAGCCTGAATGACCTGCGCAACTTTGTCAAAATTGTACCTCTGGGCAGCTACGATCTCGAATTCAAAACCATTTGGGTAACCTGCATCTGCGAGCAGCTGCTTAGCCTTTGCCGGACTGTAAGTATACTCATCAAACTGGTCGGGCTGGACAGCCCAGAAATCTAGTTCCGGATTGAGTGGGCCAGTCACCGTTGCCTCGTCAAAAGCGACTGCCTTGACAATCATCTGCCTGTTTATTGCGTAATTAAGTGCATTTCTCACTTCCGGCTTACTTAAGGCGCCTCTTGTTGTATTGAAGCCTAATAGATAATAACTCAGAACTGGTGTTCTGAATATCTTGAATCTATTCGTCGACAACTGGTTTAGACTTAGTGGTTCGCTTATCTTAGCGAGATCAACATCTCCATTTCTAAGAGCAGAGACTCTTGTAACCTCTTCTGGCATTATCATCATCTTTATACCATCAAGATAAGGGAGTCCTTCAACAAAATAGTCGGCGTTCTTTTTCAGTGAAATGTAATTGCCGGCCACAAACTCTTCCACATAAAATGGTCCAGTTCCATTAGTCACAAGCTGGAGATTCGCTCCAGATTGAACGAAACTCTTAGAAAGGATTGAGCTGTTAACTCCTGCAAAGTTTGAAAGAATAGAAGATGCCATGGGAATTCTTAACTTAAACTCAACCTTGTTTCCTTCGAAAGACCTTATCGATTCAACTTCAGCATAATAACTTGCCGCAGGAGCTTTCACTTCAGGATCTCTTATCCTTTCAAATGTGAACAAAACGTCTTCAACAGTCAGAGTCTCTCCATTGTGAAATTTCACCCCTTCTCTTATTTCGAAGACTATTGTATAGGGATCGACAACTTCGAAATCCTCTGCAAGATTCGGAACTAGATTCATATTCTCATCGTACTTGAGGAGACCGTCATAAACATTCTCCAGTACTCTGTGAGATGCAAAAGCAGTTACAAGTGTAGGATCGAACCCAACTGGTTCGGTTTCAATTGCCATCACCAAAACGTTATCGCTTGCAGCAAAGAGTGCCACTGACAAGATTGCGACAATAAACACTGAGAAATATTTTCTCATGATACCACCTCCTATTATGATACTATTCATTCCTGCTCTCCAGCAAAACTGGATCGTTGGGTCTTTCTACATCGTAGATCAGCATCCTGCTTCCTGACTTCACAACCAGTAGCCTTCCCGAAACCGAAATCTCATCCACCTGAGTAAGTTCTAGATCCCTTAGAACAACAGGCGACGATGGATCACTAACGTCGACAATTGCAACTCCCTTGTCTGTTGAAGCGTAAAGGATGTTCTCAGAAATCTTTATTCCTAATACAATATAGTCTCTGCCAACATTGCTTCTTAAAGATCTTTCAGTGTCTATAAGCTTTAGCCCGCCGTCCATACCAGCCTCTCCAGAAAAGACGACGCCATCCTTTTCGGCAACTGCTCTCGAGTATCCTTCGAGAGGCACAGAGAAGCTTGAAGTACGATCAAGATATTTCGTTCCTTCTCTCTCAAGAATCTTTATTCCTGACAGTGCGTCGGCCAAATAGACTCTTGAAAGATCCTCTGTCACGAACAAATCAACTGGTGTCGTCCAGTCTCTATAAATACTTTCCATTCTTTCGGGAATTCCGTTGCTGTTGAGTGAAACTCTTATCACAGCTCCAGCACTCTTGGTATCTAGAATCCACAAATAACCTCCCTCGAAAACCATCTTTTCTGGAGTAGTGTCAGTTACGAGAGTGCCGACTACTTCCGCTCTGCCCGAACTGAAATCAATAGCGGACAACTTTCCCGTCTTATCAATAACATAAAGGATCTTGTCGTTTAGTATCGCGGAAACTCCTCCATCGTACTGGTAAGGAATTTCAACAATCTCGAGGCCCGAGCTGCTAAGAGAAACGATATTAAAGACCCCACCAAAATAGAGAACAGTTACGTCCCTAGGCTCTAAAGAGGTGCTCGCTTCAGAAGGTCTAGTCATGAACTGGCTCGCAGCCGTTGACGAGAGAAGCCGTCCATCTCGCCATAACTCAACTCTCCAGTAATAAGCTTTGTCGTTTTCAAGTTGGCCTTGGTATCGGAACGAGTTACCGGTCGTCGTTCCCAGAAGGGACATCTGCGACTGGGATTCGCCAAGAAAGACTCTGAACTCTCCATCGTCCATACCATCGACTCGCCAGGTGAAAACAGGAGAAATACCCGAAGTGGAACCAGTAGCTGGAGAAATGATCTCAAGATCAAACTGTCTACTCATGGTTGAGAAAGTTCTCATTTGGGAAGTAACCGTGTTCTTTTCGTCCGACGCTACAATGTACCAGCGATAAGTCTGATTCATAACCAGACCGGATATTCTAATCTGATTTGTTTGCATAGACTCTCTGTACAGTTCCAATTCGGGACCGGTACCAAAGTAAACCGAATAGCTCAACTGATCTCCATCTGGATCATAGCCGGACCAAACAAGGTCAACGTATGTCTCGTTCACCGTTCCTCTATCGACTGGACTTATCAAGGATATTTCGGGGGGCATGTTATCAACAGCAAATCCATAGGTCTCGCTCCTTGTGGTAACGCCGCTGTCATCGGTCAACTGAACATACCATTCGTACTTTCTTCCTGGAAGTAGCCTCCCTGTCTCGAAGCTGTCACCCACAGGAGTATGTCGTGAAAGACTGCCAAGTTCTCCGAAGTACAGTTCTTTCTGTCTTATTGTGCCGGTATCACCTTCCAGATTCCATCTCAGTATTGTACCTGAAGCAGGCACTATTGCACCGTTTTTCGGACTGTCAAGTTCCACTCTATATGGCCGTCCAAATATGAAACCTATAACTTCTCCCGCATATTCATTATTGTCCCTCAAAACTGAGACAGCCCAATAATAATGCTTGCCATCGACCAGAGACAAATCTGGTTTGTATGTGCTGTTCTGAACGACTTTCCTCACCAGCGGGCTAAAGTCTGAATCGTACAGCCTGAAAACGTATCCAGAGTTTTCCTGCAAGTATGACCAGGAGAAATCTCTCTCTCCTTCGTAGAATCCATCGACTGGATATTCATAGGTGAGTCCCGGGACTCTTGTCTTGATAGGGATCTCAAGCATACCTCTTTCTCCTCCAGGATCCTCTGCAGCAACTGTGAGGAGATAATCCCTACCAGAGAGGAGATTCTCTATTTCATATCTCTGCAGGTTTCTACCTCTTGCCACAGGCAAGCCCAGCGGTTCTTCGACAGTATTAATGTAGACTTCCACATCGAGATCTTCCCCTTCGGGATCGTCCAACTCCCATTCGATTACAAGTGGTGCAGTCGCGCCTTCAAGGAATATGCGAGAAGGCTGAATTAGCTTAATGACCGGTTTCTGATTTCCCGTAATAAACGAATAATATGAGCTCACGGTATTCTTTCCTCCGTCGTCTGTAACTCCTATCGCCCATTCGTACCTGCGTCCGGGTTCTAGATCCTCCACTGTGAATGAGTTTCCCGAGG
>WOZY01000310.1 GCA_011620045.1 Mesotoga sp. | reverse complement strand
CTCTAGAAGCAGAGTGTAAAGGCTCTCTTTCACTGCTATTTGCCTTTCCAGATCGAGCAGCTGTTGCTCTTTCGCGGGTAGGTTTCTCAGTTCAGATTGATACTGATCCCTCAAGAGACCAACAGCCTGAATTGAAGCTTGAAGGATTTGAAATCCAGCTTCTGAACTGATGACGCCAGTTATTATCTGCTGGTACGCAGGATTCAGCGTCATACCCTGGCCTGAGACTATGAACTCATTCTGAATCTGTTCTGCAATCAAACTTTCGGTCTTCGAAATCTCCGTGATTTTCGATCTCACTCTTGGGTCAGTCTTAGGATACTGTTCCTCCAGCGAAGCAAGCTCAACTTGAAGAGTAGCAAGGTTCTGCCTCAGACTGGTCAGTACAGGATTGACAGAAAAACTCTCAGATGTCTGCACCCAAAGCGCCTTTATGCTTTTTGAATCACCACTATCGAAGTCATCGAGCATACTCTGGTAAGTTTCTATTTCAGCTTTCTTCTCTTCAGCAGAGATCATCAGTTCATTGTATTGATTGTCATAGCCGCTGAGCATTTGAAAGAGCTGATCGGCATGCTTGTCCAGGACGTAGATGCCCGTCTCCTCTTTGAACTGCTTTATCTTATCGGTAGCCTCATTCAGATCGCTCTCCAGAAGTGGAATCTGTGCTTCAATGAATTCTCGTTTTCTTGTCAGGTCTCTCTTTGACAGTTCTGCCAATTTAGTATTGTAAACATCGGCCAGGGTATTTGCGATGTCCCTCGCAAGAATGGGGTCCTTGTTCTGTACTGAGACTCTGACAATCCTAGTATCCTTAACAGGGGATACCGTTATCATTGATGAAATACTTCGCGTGAGCGAGGTTACAAGATCGTGCTCTGAATATCCTTCTGATAGTAGCCGAGACTTTGTTTCTTCTGAATAAATCCTGTCAACCAAGCTCAAAACATCAATTATCTCTTCAATATTTGTTCTGCTCTTGATCAGTTCAACTTCCGTAGAGATATTTGATCCTGAACTTCCTGTAAGTGAGCTACTGAACAGATCACCTACTGAAGATTGAGAGGTAGGATCAACCTTGATGGTGACGCTGGCTTCATATATGGGTGTAGCGAAAATTAGGTAAATTCCTGTGACAACAACTACAGCCAGTAATACTGAAACGAAGAGAACCATTCGTTTCTTAAACATTCTCAAAATGTCTTCAAGAGTTAGTTCCCTATAATCGCTACCCTCGAACTCGCTCACGAAAGCACCTCCATCTAGAGATAATAATCATTCAGAAAAAATCCGTATCGACCATCATTGAAGTCGATGAGCAGTCTGCCGTCCCCTATTTTGTGTTTGTCACTTCCGGTGACGTCGGCAATTTTCTCTTCAATAAGAGCTTTGGCTTTTGGATCTCTATCAAGACTGTTCCAGTTTACCTGAAATAGAACTCCCATGTCCCTAAGCCTTGAGATATCCCCTGTAAGCTTTGTCTTTCCTAAGAGGAATCCACTTTTCTTGAAGAAGTATTCATACCGTTCCACATGAGCAAGCAAAACCCTGAAACCCTTCATTTGAAGATTCTCTATGACTTCGAAAAGGTAATGAGGTTTTTGCTGAGTTGGAAGCTCAACAAGAATAACATTAGACTCACCCATAGAAACCAGATCACATTCAAGAACCTCAGGCCTTAGAAATACTTCAGAGCCAAGCAACACCTCGACTGAATGACTGTTCAGTTCAGACCTAAATTCATTCCACCTTTTCATGATCTCCGATATGTTTGTTGGACTCTTGGGAGACAAGAAATGTGGCGTCAAGTATAATCTCTCAACTCCTTTTAGTCTCATCTCTTCCAGGAGCGTAATTGACTCCTGAATACTTTCAACACCGTCATCAACTGCCGGAAGCAGATGACAATGAGAATCAATGTTCAAGATAGCCCAACCTCACTTGAAAATGCCGACAGCAGAATTCACTATGCTGAGGGATGAAGCAACAATCGACATTATGTCTTTTATATTCACAATCGATGATTGAGGAACGAATATGATATTGCCTGGCAAAAGAGGGACACTGCCCTTGGCGGGCTTCCCTTTTTGCTGATCGAGGTCAAGAACAAGTGGTTGCTCTTCAAGGTTCTGGAACAGCAGCGCGTTTCCGAGCACAGCGTAGCTTGTTGGGCCACCAGCCTCGATCACCGCTTCAATCGCAGTCATGCCTTCATAGAATCTTACTACTCCCGGTCTCTGCACTTCACCAAAAACGTATACTCTGGCCGGTTCAGAATAAGGCACGTAGATAGTTGATCCCGGAGAAACGATCTTTCTGGTAAGGGAAATGAAGTCCTCCGGTGTAGTGGATATCTCTTCCGTTTTTCCTGCTGAAGAAATGAATACTCGTCCTCTCGTTTCAAAGTTGGAGAGGCCACCGGCAAGGCTCAGAAGTTCAGCAAGTGAAAGATCTCCATATTCCGAAACCGAAAAGACTCCCGGTGACTTCACGTCACCGATGACTGTTACGAAAGACTCATAGTTCTTCAGTGCAACTATAGTATCCTCATCTTCCAGGTAGCTTCTGGCCAACTCCTCAGTTTTTCGTGCATCGACTAGCTTCACTCTACCGTCACTTCCTACAAGGCTTAGCGTAGTTACCGATTGATCAAGCCCTCCCGCTATTGCGATTGCAGTTGCTATAGAAGGGCTGGTACCGCTGATTTCGTACTTCCCAGGTCTTGCGATTTCTCCGAGGATCGTAACGAAAATCGATGATTTGCTTGATACGTAGACGAACGAGTTGTCTGAAAGTGAATCTCCCCGCCTTTGTAGGACAGATGTAGAGAATTCGTTATAGAGCTTCCCGTCCTGAACTGCTATCTTGTCAACGATGTTCTCATCTATGAGGCCGCCGGCCCTCGCCAGCGCGTCAGAGAGAGAATGACTTTCATCAGGATTGAAAGTATACAAACCGGGGCTATTAACTGCACCAAGAACGGTAACTCTAATTACCTGTTTTGGCACCAAAACTGTGCTGCCAGCTTCAACAGAGGCATCCTTTCCTTCGTTCTTGATCTGAGAAAGACTTATTGGGAGAATTCCTCCTGACGGCAATAGAATCCTAATTTGATCAGAAGCAGAGGACTTCTCTCCGCCTGCTCTTGCCAGTATCTTCAGAATCGTTATTTCCTCATCTACTGCAAATTCGTATTTGCCCGGCGAGTTGACTTCACCACTGACATAAACATATCGATCGTCGCCAGCTACGTAAACAGTTTGACCACCGACTAACGGGACGTCGTTTCCTTCGACAAGATCAAGCCAAAAAACCTCTCCGTCATGATCACTGATCTTAATGTTGGTTGCAGCTCTGTCTGTTAGTCCGCCAGCCTTAGAAATCGCCAGTAGTACCGTTGGAGATTCGTTCTTAGCAAATTCAACTGTACCCGGACTCTTAACCTCTCCAATTACATTAACTCTAACTGGTTCGTAAATCGGGACGTAAACAAAAGAACCATCTTCCAGGTTCAAATCCAGAGCCTTTCCAAGGAGTATTGGATCGATGCTCGCTGTGGTTGTTCTTCCGAAGGGATCCGTAATCTGTATCTTGTTGCCTAGAGCTAGTGGGGTCATTCCTCCCGCTCGAGCAAGGAGAGTTGTAAGAGTAAGTTTGTCCCCCGGCTCAAATTGCACTAACCCAGGGTCATTTACGGCACCGACCACAAAAACCTGGCGGACCACATCTGGATAGACTATTATTGATCCTGGAGACAGGATCATATCGTTGTCTTTCAGATCCGAAATTTTTCTTTCCCTCTTTGATCCATCCGGGAAGATTATGGTAACTCTACCGCTTGAATCAAAGTCAAGCTGATTCTGTTTTGCGAGTGCTGTTCTCAGCGTTATTTCCTCGTTACTTGCGAAATCGACTCTTCCACCTTTCTCTCTAGAAATCACATAGACAAATCTCCCGTAACTCTCTGGAACATATATTATTGAACCGCTTGCTATCTGCGGGTCCTGGATCGAACCTCCAAGTATCTCCTGAAGATCGAGTCTTCTTCTCTCACTCGCGTCGACAATTTCAATCTTCTCAGAGAGAGGATCAGTCAAACCGCCCGACATGGCAATGAGTTTAGTTAACGTGGGATTCGTCTCTTCACGACTAATCAGCTTCATTCCCGGTTCTCTGACTCCGCCCAAAATGTATACGTATTTTGAATCCATTTCAGGGACAAACACAGTGGCTCCGTCTGGAATGCCGGGAATAGGATCACTCGAAAGATCTTCTACTGTATAAACAACTGTTGAAGCAGACTTAGAG
>WOZY01000278.1 GCA_011620045.1 Mesotoga sp. | reverse complement strand
GTGTTTTATAGCATCACTTCTGCTGTTACGAGACCCTAGACCCCACAACCCTAGACCCGGCTCTTGCGCCTAAGGCAGCATTGCGTCCTGGGAGCTATCCCCAGAGATCAGTGTGATAGTTTTCTTTTTTAAGTCTAAATTTGATCTGAAAGTCGACAACTTCCTGCCACATCAGGGCACTTGTTGTCGATGCGAAGCTCACCATTTCATTTGCAATTCCAAAGACCGGTTCAATGCTTTTCTCTATACTAGAGTTCTTTATGAGGTTGTAATCCAGCCTGTAGTCTCCGATAGCCGCGTGATCTTCATACATGCTTGCAACAACTCTCTTCCCGTTGTATATGACCTCGTCCTTTATGGGAAAGGACAGCCCCATGCTTCCCGGCATGATTTTGTCATGTATTTGAATGACTTCATTCACAGTTGGTTTTGTCCAACTTTTCCCACAGGAAGAACAGGAAAAGCCACTTCTATATCCTTTGATTGAGGATATGGATCCGCAGCTAGGACAGCGCCATATCAGCTTTTCGATGTGCTTATAGTTCCGGTAAGGGAGTTTGAATGTGGGATCCTCCTTGCCCAGAAAATCCATAACCTTTTCTTGTAGCTGTGGATCATCTGCTTCAACGGGATTTCCGAATTCAATAGTGGAAGTACCGACAGAGAATATGTTCGACCATCTTGGCCAAAGCCGCTGAACTCCGAAGAACTTGACTGGAATTATGGGAATCTTCAACATCCTGAAGAGCTTCCATATCTCTCTTTTTGTATGAAGAGGTCTGCCATCCCATGATCTTGCTCCCTCTGGAGCGATTCCAAGAGGAACTCCCTGCTTAATTGTCGCGAGCATTTGCCTGATTGCCGAAGCATCTACGGCATATCTTCTAACTGGGATTACGCTCAACCAACCCAGCAATCCTAATCTGTCAACATAAATGGCTGTGCCAACAAATCTCATATATCGCCATGTGGAATAAAAGATGAGAGGACCATCAAAATGTGTTTGATGCGCCAGGGCTATTACAAAGGGCCGCCTCTCTCTAAGCACTTTCGAGTTTTTTACTCTTGAAGGCAGAACAAAGAGGATAGCTAGCTTCACAACGAAGGAAGCGACGATGAACTGCCATGGGATTGATCTGGATTTGTCAAAAGAAATTCGCCTTCGCGGATCAGGAATCATGAAGGGGATCTTATCTTTGTATTCTTTATAGCTATCGATTCTCTTCATGGCGAGTCTTTCCTGAAAAAGAGAATACAGTACAACTGCTGCGGCAACAACCACAACGTAAAGCAGTCTCCAGTAGTCTCCGCAGAGAATGCCAAGGCCAAAAAGAAAGACTATGAACCCTGCGTTGAATGGGTGGCGTACAAATCTGTACGGTCCGCTCTGAACAGTGGTTTCAGGACCGAAGAAAAAGGTTGGAAGCCTTCCCGACCAGTAGTATAAGACCAAAGCTGAGTAGATCGACAGAAAAAGAGATCCGCCAATGACTACGGAACCGATAATCTTCATAACAAGTGGCGCCGAAAATGGAGCTCCTGCGAAGAGCAGAATTGGAATTACAATCCATGTTATCGTCAGTTCAACGATCGAAAAGACCAGTTTCATCTCAGTCCCCCCACTTTGAACACTGCCCCTCCATCTGTGCAGTTATCGGCACCGATTGACAGCCCTAAAACCTTGCAGATCTTGCTTGCAATGGAAAGGCCTAACCCATGTCCTTCACCGCCTCTAGAGGAATCACCTCTGTAAAATCGGTCAAATATCTTGCCTATTTCATCATTCTCAATGCCCTTCCCATAGTCCCTGACGCTGAGAACGCCATTTGACCAGGCAATTTCAATTGGTCCGTCTTTCCCGAACTTTATCGCGTTTTCGACAAGAACCTTGAGAACGATCTTCAGTAGAACTCTATCTGAACTTATATCGGTATCCGGTACATCGATCTTGAAATCAAGTGATTTCGCAGAATTTGCACTGCTAACCAGCTCGTCAACCAATTCTCTGATGCTGAAAGTCGTGAAATTCAGCTCAATACTTGGTTGTGAGAGGAATAGAAGGGATTCGGTGATTGTCATCATCTTGTCTGCAGTGTCTGAAATGCTTTCGGCAGCCTCTTTTACGACCTCTGGATCATTAGAACCCCAGCGTTGAATCAATCTTGAGAAGCCGAGTATCGAAGTGAGTGGAGAACGAATTTCATGTGCAATATCTGAAGAGAACTGTTCCTGCCTGCTGTATCCGTCTTGTATCCTGTCCAGAGCCTTATTGAGAGATTCCTTCAGTTCAGCAAGCTCGCTGGTTTTCGGCTCACTCTCGACTCGTCTCGAAAGATCATCCATGGTAATCTCTTTGAGCAAACGCGAAGTGTCTTTGATAGGTTTGGAAACCCTGTTCCCAAGAAGAAGACCACCAACCACAGATAGGGCGACTCCTACAAGAAGCGACAGAAGAAGCGTGGTAGCAAGACTTTCAAGAAAGAAATCAAGATCGTCCATCCTCGCCCCAAGGACGACTTTCTCAGTTCCGTTCCAGAAACCATATAGAAGATAGGAACTCCCTTCTATTCTTGTTTTCACGTATCCTTCTACATCGGGAACCGAGACAAGTTCTGAGGGATTTTGAACTACCGTTTCGTCTATTCTTACGTAGAACTCCGTGGACCCCCTCCCTATCGACATTCTGCCCATGCCATAACCAAATCCCTTTCCCATAGGGGAATCCATGAAGATGTTTCTCATCTCCGCTGAGTAATTTCTGATGAAGACGTTCTCGGAAACAGCATACACGAAGAGCGCCGATACACAGAGGATGAATACTACAAGCACCACCGAATAGATGGCTACCTGTGTTGCCGTCGAGAGTCTCCGTCTATCGGACAACGTAGCCCGAGCCCCTAACTGTCTTAATTCTTTCACCAGTCTTTCCAAGTTTCTTGCGAAGGTAGTTGATGTAAACTTCCACGACGTTGGGATTGCCCCAGTCCTCGCTTCCCCAAACCTTTTCCAGTAATCTCTCTTTTGACATCACAATGCCCGCGTTAGACAGCAGAGCGGCCAGAAGATCAAATTCGGTTCGGCTTAATTGAAGAGATTCTCCGCTTACTGAGGCCTCACGAGATTGAAGGTCGAGCATGAGTTCGTGGTAGCTGATTCTCTCCACTTTCCCCTTTCTCCTTAGCACAGCTTCTATTCTTGCCAAAAGCTCTTCAATGACAAAGGGTTTTGGCAGATAATCGTCCGCACCGCTCTTCAAACCACGTACCCGGTCCTTCACTTCGCCTCTTGCAGTAAGCATTATTACGGGCAGGTCTGTCGAAATATATTCCCTGATTTCCTCAAGTACTGAGAAGCCGTCGATTCCCGGCAACATGACGTCCAGAATCAAAAGATCTGGAAGTTCCTTTTCCAAATACTTCAAAGCGTCATTTCCGTTGCTCAAGACTTCTATTTCATATCCCTCGTGACTCAACTCCATGCGGAGTAGTTTCGCTATGTGTATATCATCTTCAACAGCCAGAATCTTTCCGATCAATTCTTCACACCCCTATCTCTCATGATAAAGGAAGAGGTTCCTCCAAATACCATTCCTGCCGTCATCAACAAAAGGCCGATCACTTCCATTTTACCTGGAATCTCTTTCAGCAATATCATCGCGAAGAACAGTGCAAAGGCTGGCTCGCCCACATAGATCAGGGAGGCACCAACGGAACCGAGAAACCTCTGGTACTTCAACTGAACGGTAACTGCAAAAATTGTGGCAAAAATCGCCGAGAATAGTGCAACGAAGATTATTGATCCATTCACGAAGACTTCGCCTTTGACAAATGGGATCAGCATTGAATTGACAAGAACGACAACCACAAACTGAGGCACGAGAAGCTCCATTTCCTTCACTTCTTCTCTTTCGGTGAAATATGAAATAAGAACGACATGTAGAGCAAAGGATATTGCGCAGAAGGTTGTAAGCAAGTCACCGAAATTGAATCCAGCCTCGGGTGTTGTCAAGAAGTAAAGACCCATCAGAGACACACCAAGAGCAAGAATCTGATACCTGCTAGGAACGCGTCTCTCGACAATGGGGCCGATAATCGCCACAAGCCCCACGTACAGTGCGGTAATGAAAGCGCTCTTCGATGCCGTAGTGTAAACTAGTCCCCATGTCTGAAATACATAACCTCCGGAAAGGAAAAGCCCTAGAATCAGACCCTGGGAGAGGCTCTTCTTCGAGAGTTTCAGACCAAGCTTCTTCCTCAGAGGAAACAGGACAATCAGGGCAATCGAAAACCGAAGTGCATTATAGAATACCGGAGAAAGACCTTCCAGTATGTTCT
>WOZY01000298.1 GCA_011620045.1 Mesotoga sp. | reverse complement strand
GACGTACTTATGTCGGAGCGCTTCCGGGCAGAATAATGCAGATGATCAGAAAGCTGAGGACCAAGAATCCGGTAATCGTGCTGGACGAAGTCGACAAGATGGGGATTAGTTTTCAAGGAGATCCCGCTTCTGCTCTTCTCGAGGTCCTTGATCCCGAGCAGAACCACAGTTTTACCGACCATTTTCTGGAAGTGCCTTTTGACCTCTCCAGAGTCCTGTTCATTACTACGGCAAACGTTCTCTATTCGATTCCTGCCGCTCTGAAGGACAGGATGGAGATTATCGAGATTCCAGGTTATACGGAGTCTGAGAAGTATCACATTGCCAGGGATCATATACTGCCAAAGCTTCTTGATGAATACAACATGAAGGACAGCAAGCTGAGAATAACACCGGCCGCCACCAGGGACGTAATTAGAGACTACACAAGAGAAGCAGGAGTCAGGGAACTCGAAAGAAATCTGGCGAAGATCATCAGAAAGGCCACTCTGAAAATGGCCGAGGGCGGCGATTCAATCTCGGTCGGTGTCAATGAACTGGGAGAGTTTCTTGGAGCACCTCTATTCAAAGAGAGTGATTTCAGGAAGCATCCAGAGGTCGGTGTGGCGACTGGACTGGCCTGGACATCGGTTGGGGGAGAAATCATGTACATCGAAGTCCTGCCCGTTCCCGGGAAAGGAAAGACTATTATAACAGGTCAGCTGGGAGATGTTATGAAGGAATCGGCACAGATCGCGGCGTCGCTCGCCAGAAAGCTTTGTGGAGATGAGAAATTTACCGAGGTCTTCGAGAAGAAGGACCTCCATATCCATGTTCCCGAAGGAGCCGTTCCCAAGGATGGACCCAGTGCCGGTATTACTCTCACGACGGCGATTGTCTCGGCCGTCACCGGAAGAAAAGTGAGAAATGACATTGCAATGACTGGGGAGATAACTCTAAGAGGGAAGGTACTGCCCATTGGCGGTTTGAAAGAAAAGCTAATGGCAGCTTATCGTGCCAGAATGAAGAAGGTTTTGATTCCTCTTGCAAACAAGAGAGATCTCGATAAAGTCCCCGAAGAAATAAAGTCGAAACTGGAATTCGTCTTTGTCGAGGATATAAACGAAGTACTTGAGGAGGCCCTGATTCCCGGTGACGGTAAAGAGTGCTGAACTAATAAAGACTGTCTTCGCGAAAGGCGAATATCCACCGCCTATGAAAAGGGAAATCGCTTTCGCGGGGAGGTCGAATGTCGGGAAGTCTTCTCTGCTGAATTCGCTGTTTGGAAGGGGGCTCGCAAAGACAAGCTCAACTCCGGGCAAGACAAGGTCCATCAATTTCTATGGAGTTAACGGAGAAATCTACTTCGTTGACCTGCCCGGCTACGGGTACGCGAAAGCCTCCATGTCAGAAAGAGAAAAGTGGCAGAGGCTGATAACAGACTATTTCGAATCAAGGGAAGGGATCTCTCTGGTGGTTCTGCTTGTTGACATAAGACATCCGCTGCAGCCGGCCGACAAACAGATGCTTGACTGGGTTACGTACTACGCCATTCCATATGTTCTGGTTCTGACAAAGGCAGACAAGCTTTCAAAAAGCCGTCAACAGCAATCAAAGAAATCAATAAGCGAAGAAGTCGCTGCATGGGGGAGACCACCCGTTTTTTCCGTATCCGCAGAGAATCGTCAAGGTATAGAGGAGCTACTCAAGACTCTTTTGCAGTGAAAGTATTCTGCTTTTGTTTGAAGGACCAATGCTATTCATGGTATTGGTCCTTCTCCAGTTTTTCGGGCCTTGCAGGGGTTTCATCGATGAGGCCAGCCAGACTGCAGTTCGAGGGGATCCTTTGCACAGGAAATCCAGACACTCACGGAAAGGTCGATTCTCCGTCCCAGACGCGGAAATCGAAAATCCCGAATTGCTCCCATGCCCCTGCAATCCGAGCAGCTGCAGCGCCCTTTGCACCTTATCTAATCGATATTCGCACTTCAACTCTTTCAGAAGTTAAGCCCAGTTTCCGTGAAGGATATTGCTGATAGATCAGTCAATGTCAGAGGGCTAATTCAGAATCTCACACCTGTCGATGGCTTGTCAGAATGTATCGAAGTCCTAAGTGAGGCTCTTGCTTATAAATTCTCTGAATTTCCCGGCGCTTTCTCGCGGTTTCAATTCCAGTGTCTCCTGAACGGTCTCGAAAAGGCCGAATTTCATTGAGTAGCCTTCCTTCCATTCGAAATTATCCATCAAGGACCAGTACATGTACCCGAAAACACGTGCTCCCTTCTCCATTGCATTTCTTACCCCTGTAAGTGCTTTTTCTATGTACTCCCACCTCCTGGTGTCTGAAGCGTCGGCGATTCCGTTTTCCGTTATTATTATCGGCAACTGATAACGCTTATACGCTTTCAAGACAACGTCTTCAATCCCCTGCGGGAAGAACTCGTATCCCATCTCCGTTTTTTCAAATTCATCTCCCACAGTGATTTCAGGAAGGGGTTTCGAATACTTGACAAACATCCGAGTATAGTAGTTGATTCCGATAAAATCAAGCTTCGATGAAATTTCAGGAGCTGCCTCTCCCTTTCCTAAGGGCTTGACCAGTTTCCCCTTAAGCAGGCTATCCAGGTAACCGTAGTTGTAGACCCTGTCCAGGTAGTTCGAAACCAATCTATCTCCGGGATGAAGCTTTCTCAGGGGGAAGAAAGGCATCATGTTTATTGCCACGCCGACCATTGACGTAGGATAGAATTCTTTTATTACATCATAAGCCTCACTATGAGCGAACAGCAGATTGGAAAGAACCTTCATCGCTCTACCCATGTCTTTGATTTCGGGAGGCCACTCTCCCATGAGGTAAGACATAACCGCATAAACGTTCGGTTCGTTCACGCTCACCCAGTAGTGAATAAACTGCCCCATATATTCAACTATCTTTGAGACGAAACGCCTGAAATATCGAAGGTTCTCCCGGTTCTCCCAGCCTCCCATATCTGAAAACCATTGAGGAAGCACAAAGTGATTGAGAGTCAAGATCGGCTGTATTCCATTTTCTATGAGAGCTTTACAGAAGTTCCTGTATCTTTCGAGGGCGCTCTCTTCGAATCTGTTGGCCTTCGGCTCGATTCTTGCCCATTCAACTGAGAATCTGTATGCCTTTACGCCGAGAGATTTAACGGCCTCAATGTCTCGATCTAGATTCTCCCAGCTGCCACAGGCGATATCGGAAGTATCGCCGTTCTTGACCTTTCCCTGGTGTTCCCAGGTGTACCAGTCGGAGAAGACATTGTTACCTTCTATCTGATGACCGGCCGTCGCAACACCCCAAATAAAACCGTCTGGAAATGAAAGCATATTAGAACCCTCCCGAGTTTGTTTTTTGTCCGCTCTTCACAATTATAATCTTGAAGGGAAGCAAAGCCAAAATGAGCGGAAGGATGAGGTAGAAGAGATGGAGATTTCTGTGGTAGGCAATGTGAATATTGATCTCAGCGCCTTCATAAGAGAAAGCGTCAACAGTGAAGAGAATAGAATCAGAGAGATGATGTTTTCGGTCGGCGGAAGTGCGGCAAACACGGCGATTATGCTTAACAGACTGAGAAAGAACGTCTACCTGCAGGGGGCGGTTGGGAGAGATCAATTTGCAGAGATGGCAATTGAAGCTCTGAAGAGAGAAGGGGTGAACACGGACCATCTCTGCATGCTGGAAGGAAAGACAGGCTTCTGCTTTTCCGCCGTGTCTGCCGATGGGCAGAGGCATCTTTTCACATACAGAGGTGTGAACGAAGCGGACTATTGGATTGATAAATCATCCGACTTCTATCACTTTGGAGGCATAAGGCCCGATCAGATTGAAAGACTATTCAAGAATCTTCAAAGTCCAAGATTCTCCTACAACCCCGGAGGAATAGTAACTTTCGAGCGAGGTCCCCAAGTAGCCGAAATCGCTGCGCGGAGCGAAATCCTATTTGTGAATGAGAGCGAATGGCGCCATCTGGAAAGGTTAATGACTGTGAGACCATTGATTGTTGTAACGCTAGGAGCAGAAGGAGGCAGAATTGAAAATGGGCCTCTCGTCGATGCTTTTGAAGTGAAGGTAATCGATACGACGGGAGCGGGAGACGCCTTCAACGCAGGCTTCTTGCACGGGTATCTGGCTCAAAGAGAAGTGAGTAACTGCCTGCAAATTGGAAATCTGCTTGCTGCTCTCGTTGTATCGAGACCGGGAGCGAGTCCGACCTTTGCATACAATGATGTACAAAATCTAGCTCGTATATACAATGTAGAATTGCCATAGTGTTTGTGTACATTCTATTATTGTGTAAAACAACACTACACCGATATAAGTTCTTAGATCAGTTAATAGATAATATACTATGAATACACTGTCTGTAAACTATATACAAAGTAAAAGT
>WOZY01000277.1 GCA_011620045.1 Mesotoga sp. | reverse complement strand
GCCCAGCTGAATCATCCTTCTTATCGATTGCTCCCACCTTACGGGGCAATATGTCTGAGAAATCAATAGCTCCTTTATCTCTTTCGGATCTTCGGGGAAGAGATCACCGGTCACATTAGATACTACTGGGATCTTCGGGGGACTTACCTTGACACCGTCAAGAAATTCTCTCAAGATCTCTCCTACAGGCTGTAAGAATCGGCTGTGGAAAGGCGCACTAACCGAAAGCTCTACGCATCTTTTTGCGCCTTCTCTTTTAGAACTTTCCATTACGACTTTCACTTTTTCTTTGAGACCTGAGACTACCACCTGTCCCGGACAGTTATAGTTCGCAACTATTACTTCTTCGCTTGATGAAGTCTCGGAACAGATCCTTTCAACAACGTCATCTTGCAGACCAATTATCGCTGCCATGCTTCCCTTACCAGGAGGAATGGTATCTTGCATAGCCATTCCCCTCATCCTAACCAGACGAAGAGCGTCCGCGTATTCAAGTGACCCAGCTATTGTAAGTGCAGTGAATTCTCCAAGTGATAGACCCGCAACAATGTCGGGTTTTGCTCCAACTTCTCTAAGGACGTCTGAAAGTGCTACGCTCAGAGAAAGGATAGCCGGTTGAGCATTTTGAGTTAGCGTCAGTTCTCTCTCCGGACCCTCAAGCATCATTGTCAGCAAATCAAATCCCAGCATGCGACCTGAGATTCCAAGGAATTCTTTAATTTGTGCGCTTTCCTCGCAAAAAGTTCTTCCCATACCCACATATTGACTTCCCTGTCCAGGAAATATCCATGCTACCATTTTGTCATCCCTCCCAGGTGGCCAATGATTTCTTCGGCCTCTTCAATGATTGATTCGATTAGTTCGCTCACACTTAATACTTCTTTTATTAGGCCGCTAGATTGACCGGCCATTAGAGAGCCAGAAATGACATCGCCTTCTTTAGCGGCTCTTTTAAGCGCACCAACGGCCACTTTCTCAATTTCCTCGAACCTCTCGCCTCTTTTCTCAAGCTCCTCTATGTATCTTGTGAGTCTGTTTCTGAAGGCTCTAACCGGATGGCCGTTAGCATTTCCCGTAACGACTGTGTCCAGTTCGTTTGATGAAAGAATTTTCTCTTTATAGCGAATGTGTGCCGAACAGTCAGAAGTGCAGATAAACCTTGTTCCCATTTGAACTCCACTTGCGCCTAGCGCCAATGACGCCACGAAGCCTCTTCCATCAGCAATACCTCCCGCCGCGACAACAGGAATCTGCGTTGCAGAAGCAACGGCCGGGATGAGAACCATAGATGTCACCTTCCCAATATGACCGCCTGCTTCCATTCCTTCAGCGATTACCGCATCGACTCCCTGCTTCTCCAATCTTTTGGCGAGTCCTGCAGAGGCAACAACAGGAATCACTTTTGTTCCAGCTGACTTAAGTCCATCTATGAAGCGAGAAGGGCTTCCTGCTCCAGTAGTCACAACCGGGACTTTCTCCTTGCGAACTATTTCCATCTGTTCTTCAGCAAAGGGGGAAAGCAACATGATGTTTACCCCAAATGGATTCGAGGTTAGTTTCCTGACCTCATGAATCTCGGCAAGCAGCTCCTCCGAGGTGAGGCTGCCTCCAGCAATAATGCCCAGGCCGCCAGCATTAGAAACTGCAGCAGCTAGAGTGTGATCTGCAACCCAGGCCATTCCTCCCTGTAGTATCGGATATTTGATTTCGAGCAACTTGGTCAATGATGGTCTCTCTTGTCTCAAGACTGATCCTCCTGGCACGAAAATGCTGAATGTATATCAGCAATGCCATACCAGGGACAAAAGCGTAGTTTTAGTACGGATATCGAACCCCATTCGATTCCACAGTCCGGAAATCAAACGGGAGGTGATTTGTGAAAGATAAGGAGTTTGTGAAGAGTAGAATTCCACATCGAGATCCCTTTCTTCTAGTTGACGGTGTGACTTATATTAGCGATACTGAGATTAAGGCCTACAGGGACTTATCTGAAGATCAGCCCATATTTAGGGGTCACTTTCCTGGGCATCCGGTTTATCCAGGGGTGTTGATGATCGAAGGTATTGCCCAGACGGCGGCAATTCTCCTGCTGGAGCCGAAAAAGACCCCTCTGTTCGCCGGAATTGAAAATGCTCGATTCAAGGAAATAGTGCAGCCACCTTGCAGACTTGAATATACCGTGAAAGTAATCGGAAAGAAAATGAACATTGTGAAGATAGAGGGCGTCGCTCATGTTGAAGGGAAACTTTGTGCCAGAGCTACACTTCTTGTTTCTTCATTATGATAGTAATGCATCATAATTAAAACTACTCAAGAGATGATTTTGGAAAGAAAAAACCCCTGTGCTATAATCTAGGCGTTAATCCTGCACAGGGGATTAAAGGGGGTAAGCCGTCACCTTTACCGGGTGGCGGCATTTCTGTTTTAGAACTGGAAAGAAGCTACGAATCTCACGCCACTTCTGTAGACAAAGAATGCCACGTAGTCTCCCTTCTTGATCTTTTCGACATGCGCCTTAAAATCGTTCACATTCTCTATCGGTGCCTGATTGCCATTTATGCTCAAACGGGTGATCACGTCATCTTTGCCAATACCGAGTCTGTAGATTATTCCTTCTGAATCAACCTTTCTTACAATTACGCCTCTGAATTCTGAAGGCAATCCAAGCCGTTCCCTGTCTTCTGGGGTTATCTCGGAAACGGAGACTCCCAAAGAGCTTTCAAAGGTCTTAGACTCCTCAATGTCGTCAGTTGAAGAGGATTCACTCTCTTGAGAAAGTGTTCCCAGAACCGCCGTTAGTACAATTCTCTCTCCAAATCTATCGATCGTAATCTTTACCTCAGAACCTGCAGGGTAATTAAGAACGGCTGCCCTCAGTTCAGAGGAATTTGTAATCTCGAGATTTTCAAAACCGATAATCACGTCCTGAGGTTTCACTCCGGCCTTCTCAGCTGCAGATCCCGGGACTACATCGGTAATGAGAGCGCCACTTTCGACTTTTAGTCCAAGCGATCTTGAGATAGCCTCTGTGACAGTATCCATATAGACCCCAAGATAGGCTCTCTGAACCGATCCCGTTTCAATTATCGAATCAACGAATCTCAAAGCTACATCTATAGGTATTGCAAAGCCTAGTGAAGTTCCTACGTCCGGAGAGATTATGGCGGTGTTAATCCCGATAACCTGACCGTGGATATTCAACAAGGGCCCTCCGCTATTGCCGGGGTTAATTGCCGCATCAGTCTGGATCAAATTCGAATAGACTCCGTTCCCATCGGGTTTTGGCAACTGCCTACCGACTGCGCTGATTACACCGAGAGTTACAGTGTGTTTGAGTCCGAAAGGATTACCGATTGCAACTGCCCATTCCCCTATCCTAAGTGAGCCGGATTCGCCGAGTTCTACTACTGGAAGATCAATCCCATCGGGATCAATCTTAATAACCGCAATGTCCAGCTCTTCATCTCCCCCAATGTACTTCGCTGGATAGGAGTTTCCATCGAGCATAGACACTGTGATTTTTTCGGCACCAGAAACAACGTGTTCGTTCGTGAAGATGTACCCATCTTCGCTGAAAATAAATCCAGAACCAACGCCTGTCACTTTCTGATCTGGGATCTCTCCAAAGAAACGCCTGAAGAAATCCTCAAACCCATAAGGGTCACTTATTGAATACTTTCTGGTGGCTTCGACGTCTATTTTCACTACTGCTGGTCCTGCTGCTTGAACTACGTTGACCACGGGACTCTCGTAGCCTTCATTAACCAGGGCCAGAGAAGACACTGAAAACAAAACAACAACCACAACTACAAGAACTTTCCTCATAACTCTGACCTCCTTCTTAGATTTGGCTACTCCGGTATGTAGTTTGACTGATCGGCCGAACTCATTGTTCAAAAAATGAGAAGGGTGATATACTGATAGAGTTATGTTTTTCAGGGGTGAGTTTGTTGCAGTTGTTGTTTGTACTGACTGTTTTCGTTGTTGCGTATTATCTCATTATTTCGGGGAAATTTAATAGATCCACAGTCGCCTTTACTGCGGGAATCTTAATACTTCTGTCAAAGGTAATTCCGGACTTCGATATGAAGGAGCTCGGTTATCTTGTAGATTTCAATACTATAAGTATCCTCATTGGGATGATGATAGTTGTCGGTACGCTAAGAACAACGGGGTTCTTCGAATTCGTTGCAGTGCATGTTGTTAGAATCTCTAAGGGTAACGTAAGAGCTCTTCTGATATTCTTCATGGTTACAATTGCTCTTTTCTCTGCCTTTCTTGACAACGTCACAACGATACTCCTCTTTGCACCGATAATTTTCCTTGTTGCCGATGCGCTCGAAGTCTCACCACGAATGTTTTTGCTGGCAGGAGTTCTTTCAGCAAATATCGGCGGTACAGCAACTTTGATCGGAGATCCACCAAACATTCTAATCGGTTCCGCAA
>WOZY01000126.1 GCA_011620045.1 Mesotoga sp. | reverse complement strand
TTCTCTCTCGGAATTGAAAGCTCAAAGCTTCCCGATGTATACGCCTCCATTACCGACTTGGGAGAAATTAAGAAAGAAGTGGCGGCGGACCTCGGCCTTCCAGACTCATGCAAAGTAATACTCGGAGCGGGAGATGGTTGTAGCGCGGCCGTGGGAGCAGGCGCCGTTGAAGTGGGCGACACCTACCTTTACCTCGGATCCTCCGCCTGGATTTCCACAATAACAGAAGAGCCTCTACTTGAGAAGGAAATGCGTGTGTTCTCTGGGGCGCATGCAGTAAGAGGCCTTTACTTTCCGTCAGGTACTATGCAGGCTGCCGGAGCCTCATACAGCTGGATTAAGGATATTCTGTACGGTGATGGCTCCATGAAAGAAAGCGATCGCGATATCTATTCTTATCTTGACACCCAACTCTGTGAATCTCACTGTCACAGTGAATCAATACTATATCTTCCATATCTCCTTGGAGAGAGAAGTCCGATATGGAATTCCGATGCAAGAGGTACTTTCATAGGATTGTCTGCCTCCCACAAGAAGATCGACATCGTGCGAGCGGTAATCGAAGGCGTTTCGATGAATCTGAAATGGATTCTGGAAAGTCTGGAAGAGTCTCTGCCAATCGGTAAGATACGTGTCATCGGAGGAGTAATAAAAAGCAGAATTTGGAAGCGAATAATCTCAACCATTCTCGGAAAGACGATTACTATTCCGCAAAACGTCGATGAAGCTACGTCGATTGGCGCAGCAATGATAGCCGGAGTTGGCGGCGGTCTTTTTGATTTCTCCGCAGTTCGGAATTTCGTCGTTGATGTCGAAGAAATCGAGCCGATCGGGGATGAGCAAGAAGATTACCTGAGACTTTACGACCTCTTCAAAGAATCGTATCTTGCTCTAGAGAAGACATTTGAAGGGCTCAATGGACTCAGAAGGGGTTAGGCAACGTAACGGGAGTTGCCCCGAAACAGGGTGTCGCTGATCTCTCAGTAGTATGGCTGCGACACCCTGTTATTTTGCTCTTTGAAACCGTCTTCAAATAACCTCCATTATAGGGAAATCACTTTCCTAAATTAACCCGTCTTTTGAACATACAACGTTCATAACCCTTGTTTTTCGACAATAATTACCTTGAACTGGCTTCTTACGCACGTTCAAAAGTGTTGGCTCATAGCTCACTTGCAGTATCATTTTGCTGCATTTCTCGCTTCTGTCAACTTCCTTTTGAACATGACTGTCCCATAAGTTCTTCAGCACTTTCTGACCTTTATTAACACATTCAGCAGTAATGGCTTATTACAGCTACCAATCTTTTGAACAACTTCAAGAATCTCTGCTCAAGAGGCCTATCAGAGTTATCTACAATCAATGTTCAAAGCAGAAAAGTTTTGAACATAGCCTCAAATACTTTGCAGAAAAGAGGTCTGAGAGTTTTCGACGAGTTTTGAACATACCTAATTATTATTATCTATTAAAGATATATAGAATAAAGAAAAGACCTATAAGAACACCCTACCAAAAGCAAAACATCAAAAATAGTTAGTATAACTGATTATATAAATCTATAGACTATTACAATCTTTCCAGGCAATCACAAAAAGCATCTATGACTGAAAACTCTTTATCTACAATTATTGACTTATACTCAGTACCATATGAGAGGTTTCCACAAATCAAACGCAGAAAACAAGAGTGTGACGAGGAAGTATAAACTAAATCAGGAGCCATACCTACCCATTATACCTGAACTACACCTAGAAGATTTGCATTTCTGAGCAGTAATAAGGAAGAAAAGGAAACGATGTGATCTAGATTCATGTGTCGCGATCACATCTCAATTTTGAAGGATTTATCTAATTCCGCTTAACAGAAAATCGGCGCTTCTATGCAGACTCCTTGCCCATAAATGCAAGAACTATGTGGTTTACACCAAAAACGAGGAGAATTATCCCAATCATTACAGCAACTGACAGACCGGCAATGAGGGGATGTAGAACAAGCATAATTCCACCGAAGAGAACAACCAAATTAAAGACTATGCTCAGAAAGTAGATTCCATTTCCCGCCGGCTTCAATCGATAAGCATTTATCAGGTTATTAATGGCACCAACAATAAACCATATCGCTACAATGAAAGTAAAGACGCTCGTGGCAAAAAGCGGGCTGAACAGCAATATTATTCCCATTATAGCCAAGAATATTCCTAGAATCAAGCCAAAGAAAACCTTTGCTCCGGTACGATTTTCAAGCTTGAAGAACGCCACTATTAGCATGATCCCACGAACAAGAACTACTATACCTAGCATGATTGCAAGGGCAAGGAAAGTTGCACGCGGATCGCTCAAAGTGAAAATACCACCAACTATCAGAACCAAACCCACTAGAAAAGAGATCCAGTCGAACTTCTTTGCTTCTGCCATGTTATCCACCACCATCACCCGTTAGCACAGAACGGGTCTATTTTAAATCAATTGCTCTTCGTAAGTATCAGACGCAATTGTGTTCCATGAAGGCCAACCGAACTCCACCTGACTTCTTTCACAACAACCGTATCCATTCCGCGTGAAAAGAAACTGTATTCTCCCCACCCAGATTCCTTTTGGGATATCTCACTACCCAACTCTCTTAGCTCCTCAAAGGGCTCGTAAAGCTGGTCAGTAAAGAGGTTCCTGCCTATCTCCATTTCATCGTGATCATAGAATATCAACCCATCTGGCTGCATGACCCAGAATTCATAAGGTTCATGGTTGTTCGGGATTATAAGCGGTGCGAGTAAAGTTTCCGGTTTTATCACGAAACTTAGAGAACCGGAGAGGTCACCTTCTTTCGTAAATACTGGCCATTCGAGATCAATAGCAGGGAAGCCCTCAACAGCAACGAAACTCTGGCTTAATACCGGTAATCCCGTCCTATGGAGTTCAACTACCTGTTCTTGGTCTCCAATCCAGTCTCCTTCTACATAATCGAATTCATCCGGGTATATGTGCGTCAAAACCCCTTCGATATCTATGAAAGATACGTTTACAACCTGGGGATTGTGTAAGTACAGATCTTTCAAGATGTGTCTCATCTCAGCAGGATTATGGAGTACGCTTCTTATCTCTTCAGCTCCCTTTGCAAGGGAGCTGTCCATGAGGTTGAACTGCTCCTGAATTCTTTTCTGTACACTCTTTAGTAGAAGATCCATGTCCTTCCCTTCGGCAACATCATCAATCGGTTTGGATATCACAAATGTCCAACCGCCATGTGATGATTTCTTGAAGTACGCAGTATTCAAGTTCTGACCGTCGGAATAGATCAAACTCCCATCCTCCGCTGAGAGTCCTTCCAATCTCTCGCTCAGACCGATCACAGGGTAGTCCAGAGAACCGAGGAGAAGTGCGGTATCGTCTGTCATAGCAAGTGAATTCTGTGAGTCAAAGACGAAGAAGTGAATGTCTGGAGGCAGTAATAAACGTTCTATCAGTGAGGAATTCCAGTTTTCAAAGAAGGCAGAGAGACCCACGAAAGCCAGAATCTCATCGTCATCCTTAACAGGAACTGCGAAAACAATCGATCTCTTTCCCGTAGATCGGCTAAGTACCTGATAACCCAGTACCTCTTTTCCTTCGAGAAGATCACGAAAGTAACCGCGATTCGCCAAACTCAACCCGGTCCAGTCTCTTTGAACGGTATAGTATCCTCCCTCGGGGAGAATATATAGACCAAGCCCCTCATACTCCATGTTGAATTTCTCAAGCAGGGGTTGGATGAGTGACCAGTCCCCAGACTTTACTTCGGCACAGGACGCTAGAATTCTTAGTGAACTCATAATTCCTAAGAGCCGCTCTTCAAAAGACGTCATGATAAGGTTTAGGACACTCTGAGCTGGTATCGACCAATCTGAGATAAGTTCATCAACTATGTCGGTCCAACCAACATCGAGCTCGATATTCCACTTACCGAGAGCTTCGGTATTTAGAAGTGTTTTCGCATTTTTCGAAGTCTCTATCTCAATTTCCGATACGGGGCTTCCTGAGAGGATCCTAGATGCCAGAATCGCCGCTTGCCTTCCCTCTTCAAATCCAGAGTTTACGACACCTCCGACAGCTCCATCGCGAACAATGAAGTCAGATACACCGAAAACCGGACCGGAAGAATTTTCTACCGTCCACTGTGTAACTTCACGACCGTTGACTGTATTGCCAGATCTATCCACGATTGCCCTCACTGATAGAAGAATGACCGCTTCACGCGGAACAACGTCTTCTACGTACTGTTTCCAATCCTCAAAAACCTTGAATCCTTCAATCTCTACCGATTTATCTCCAAAATCGAGGTTTTGTAACTGTTCCTTCATTTCCTCGAAGGTCTCGCTGCCGTCTCCTATAAATCGAAAGGCTTCAATTTCTGGAAAGAGTTCAAGTATCATGGAGATCGTTTCATTAGCGAAGATTATTTCTCTTACACCGGTTTGCTTTGCGTTGGTTGAATAATGAACCGAAGGAT
>WOZY01000235.1 GCA_011620045.1 Mesotoga sp. | reverse complement strand
CTAGCTTGGTATTTCGACCTGTTGTTTCTTACAAAAGTGAAGAAAGAATCCTCAGCAGGAACAGGTTTCAGTTCATGGTTATTCAAGAGTCTCGGAATGGAAAGAGATACACAACCGCAACTCTCTGGAGCTTCATTTCCTGCACATAGCTTCAAACCCCGGTCCCTTATCTCTGCAACGACACGTGGCAGGCTGCTATGGGGAAGTTCGGCCAGAATAAGCGGATAGAAAATCCCGGGACGATTAGCTTTGAAATACGCCAACCAGTACGAAATCATTGCATAGCTAAGGCTATGAGATTTGTTGAAGGCATAACCAGCAAAATTGAGAAGGAAAGAGTAAAGCTTTTCCCTTCTACCCGGTTGAAGTTCACGGTAGCCAGGCGAACTGCGCAGCAGTTCATCGACAACCTCTTTCTTTTTCTTGGAAAGAGCTCTTCTAAGGAGCTCACCGTCATCAGCTTCTAGAGAGAGCATGCTAGTAGCAATCTTCAAGACCTGTTCCTGGTAGACTAGAAGTCCACCGGTTTCAGCCAGGACAGGAACCTTATTCTTTATTTTCTCGATTTCTGAAGGAGTTCTTGAGAGCTTTAGAAAACGCTCTGTCACTCCAGATTTGATTGGACCAGGTCTATTGAGCGCTATAGAGATCGATAGGTCTCTTAACGAAATTGGCTTCAGCGACCTAACGAGCCTTGTCGCAAAAGGTGCTTCGAGTTGGAATACTCCTGAAGTGTAACCTCTCCCAAGTGTCTCATAAGTCTTGGAATTATTCGTTGGGTAGTCCCAAGGTTCTCTACCTTTTGTCATTTCTTTCAGTAGGGACAGGTTTTTCAAACCTAGAAGATCAATCTTCTGCAAACCAACAATTCTAAGCGAATCCATATCCCAGAGAGAAACCGGCAGATTATCACTGGAACTGAGAGGAATCAGTCCCGTGAGGGGAGTACTGGAGAGAATCACACCGGCCGCATGAATCGAAAAACCAGAATAGAGTCCAACGATTAGCTTTGACATCTCAAACAGTTGTTTCATATCGACATCGTTTTCAAATGCATATGGAAACCGTTGCCCCTCCTTGCTCCATTCTATTAGTCTCGACACTCTCTGTACGTCGATTCCAAGCTTCCTTCCAATTTCGCGAGCCGCTCCTTTAAAACTGAAAGTTGAAGCAGTACTTATCAGGCAGAAATGGTCCTGGCCGAAATGCTCACCAAGTATATTCAGTAGTTTCTGCCTTGATTTATCATCCACATCAAGATCAATGTCGGGCGGATCACTTCTCTTCAAACTGAGAAATCTCTCAAAGAAAAGCCCTTCCTCAACTGGATCAATGCGGGTTATACCAAGCAAATAACTGACAAGAGAACCGGCGGCTGAACCCCTTCCGGGACCTATCCAGCAGTCATTGTTCTTTGCAATCTCAACTATCTTTGAAACCGTCATGAAATAATCTTGAATATCTTTGGCAAGAATCACCGAAAGTTCTCTTTCAAGCCTTGCAGAGTAGCTGCCTTCCAGTTTCTTCAATTCAAGGACTCTTCGTAAAAGGGAAGCGAACTCTTCTGGTGATGATCGCACCGGGAAAACATGATTTATCTTCTGCAGATAAAATTCTCGAGGTAGTTTTGAGAGCAATTTATTCAGATCTTCCTCAATCTCAGTATAAAGCTTTTCATCAGGTAGAGAGTAATCCGCCGCTTCGATGGAAGATCCAAGCGAAGTGTAAACTCTAAATCTCTCACTTTGGTGATCCAGATAGCGACACTCCCAGATTGGGTTTTTTGAGGAACTATCTAGATTACGAGGCTTTCCTGTTACGTTTATCAGGTTATCAGAATCATGAATGACGCTACCGAGGAGTTCCCTGAAACCACTTTCATTTCTTGCAATCCAGTATTCGTGTCCCTTACTCAGACCGGGCACGGTCACTATACCTGAACTAGAGAGAACAGAATGCCACTTCACAAAGGATGAGAGAGAGGAATCAAGAATCACACATCTTCTGTAGCCTCTCCTCTTCAGCTCTTCGGTCGTGTCCTTGATTTCGAGAACGGAACCGAACAACTCGTGTTTTGTGATTAAAAAAGCCGTCTTCATCTTTTTGTCACCAATTCAGAGAGGTTTACTATTACTTCTTTCATGTCAGAAGGGAGGGAGGCGATGAAAGTCATTCTCTTCCCTGAGCGAGGATGTGAGACAGTGAGTCTCGCTGCGTGGAGCATCTGCCTCCTTACTCCGAATATCTCATCGTCTCTGGCCTTGCCATAAACGGCGTCCCCAAGAAGCGGGAAGCCCTTTTCTTTCATATGAACCCTTATTTGATGTGTCCTGCCGGTCTTAGGACTTACAAAAACCAAGGAGGCAATTTCAGAAAAGTTCTTCAGAGTTCGATAATAAGTTAGGGACTCCTTCCCATTTTCATTTACCGACATCTTAAGTCTGTTCACAGGATGGCGGGCAATCGAATAATCAAGCTTGCCGGATGTGGGGGTTCTGCCTCTAACAAGCGCTATGTAGTCCTTAGAAGTCAATCTGTTTTTGAACTGACTTGAGAGAGACACATGAGCAAGATCGTTCTTTGCAACAATTATTACACCGCTAGTGTCTTTATCAAGTCTGTGAACAATACCGGGTCTCGTAACACCTCCAATGCCCTGGAGATCCATGCAGTGGTTCAGAAGAGCATTAACGAGTGTTCCCGTCTGTTTTCTAGGCAAAGGATGAACAATAATACCCGGATCCTTATTCACGACAATTATGTCGTGATCTTCGAAGATAATCTTAAGAGGGATTTCTTCAGGTTCTACAGAGAGTACTTCCGGCTTGTCGGGAAGCTCGAAAGTGATAGATTCTCCAGACTTCACTTTGTAAGCGGGCTTCCTAGGTTTTCTGTTCACAAAAACCTTCGATTCTTTGATCTGACGCTGCACAAATGTGCGGGAAACCCATGGTGGAGCCTTCTCAACGACTATCTTATCAAGTCTCCAGCCGTCTTCACGACTCGAGACTATTATCTCTTGAAGCACGCTTCTCCCTTCGATATACGGAAAGTGTAAGCAAAACCGCACCAAAGACAATGCACATATCTGCGAAATTGAAAATCGCAGGGAACCCCCTCAGTTCGAAAAAATCAACAACATGCCCTAATCTCAGTCTATCTACAAGATTATTGCCAAGTGCACCACCAACAATCAGACCAACTAAGAAGGACTGCCATCTGGATAGTTTGGAGGAATGAAAACTCGACGCAGTTACGATCGCTACTACGATTCCTATTGCAACAAAAGCCAGAAGCCAAGGCTCCTGATTCTTGAAAAGGCCAAATGCTACACCTGTATTTCTCACGTATCTTAAGCCAAAAATCCCTCCGACCAAATCTATCCGCTGAAAATAGGTCATTCCATTCTCGACAAAATACTTGCTTACTTGATCAAGAATCAAAGCCAGAGTAATCCCAAGAAGAGACAGCAATTATTATCACTCCACATGATGCCCAAACGGGCAGAGAGGATCAATTCATTTGCTCGGCGAGAGCCTCCATTTCGGCTTCGTCGATATCAGAATTCTCGTAGATTTCCTGAACATCGTCGTTATCTTCAAGAATGTCGAGAAGCTTAAAAAGCTTACTAGCATCTGAACCCTCAACTTTCAGTGTGTTACTCGGAATGTAACTCATATCGTAAGACAATGAATAGCCGTTTTCCTCAAGGGCAGTCTTCACATCTGATACAGAGTCCGGAGAGGTTACTATCTCAATTGGATCTGATTCGTCCTTTATATCCTCAGCCCCTGCCTCAATAGCAAGAAGCTGGAACTCTTCAAGATCAGATATCTGTTCTTTTGCTACAGTAATGATCCCCTTTCTTTCAAACATCCAGCTAACAGCCCCGCTTTCAGCCATGGAGCCGCCGTATTTAGAAAGCGTGTGCCTAATTTCCTGTGCGGTTCTATTCTTGTTATCAGTAAGACATCTTATGAGAAGCGCAACACCACCTGGGGCGTAGCCTTCGTAAAGAGCCTCAGAGAACGACTGCCCTTCGAGTTCTCCCGCACCTTTCTTGATTGCTTTTTCCATCGTGTCTTTTGGCATATTTGCAGCTCTCGCCTTTTCTATAGCAGTTCTCAAAGAGGTGTTTGTATTTGGATCTGAACCGCCCTCTCTTGCTGAGACCATAAGCTCCCTGATGATTTTCGTGAAAACTTTCGATCTCTTGGCGTCTTGTGCGCCCTTTCTGTGCTTGATGTTTGCCCACTTGTTGTGACCAGACATATCATATCCCTCCTATTTCATCCAGAATATTCGAAGTATATTTTCCTCGAAGAAGTCCTTCTTCCACAAAAACAATTACCCCTTCATGAGAAGCGGTACCTTCTTTCGACATAATCTTTAGCATTTCCTCCGCTGGAACCATTGAGTCTACTGGCTGAGAATATTTTACCATATAGACAGTTTTCAAGGTGGTTACTGAGATATCCTTAAACACGTCTCCGAC
>WOZY01000250.1 GCA_011620045.1 Mesotoga sp. | reverse complement strand
CCTCTAGATTATCTACTCTGGACATTATTGCTCCTAAGAATTGATCAAGTGAAATCTGCATCTCTTTTCAGCTCCCTTCAACGTTTTATCTCATAATGATTTTACTACCGAAAAGGTCAACTATAGTTAAGGCTATGTTTTTGATCGTAATATTAATCCTTTCTGTCGAATCTATGCCTGAGTCTAAACAGCCACAAAGATAGAACACCGACAAGCAGAAAGGCGAACAAATCGCCCGATGCAATTTCGAATAGCCAGAAAGAAGGAAGGTAAATGTTGCAAACAATGGAAGAGTGAAGGCCGACGGGAGCAGCCAGCCCGAAAGAAGCATAGCGGCAGCAATAGAAACGGCTATTAGGCTCTCCCGGAACTCCCTCATTTTTCGGAATATCAGGAAAGAAATCGAAGCAACTGAAGCAATAAGAGCGAATGAGGAGATTATTCCCAGCGCTGACTGCAAGTTCCTGTTCTGATTTGCCAGAATCACAGTCACTAAAATCAGAGTACATGGCTTCTTCAGAATTTCTCTAACGATTCTGGACAAAGCGTCCGTAGATTCAATCTTTTTTTCGAACTGCGGTCTATATACTATGACCCCCAGTAAGATTGTGAAGAGCAGCAAGCCCTTTGACAGAGAGGGGTCCCAGAAAAAGAGGACGGAAACCACCAGAGAACCAATGAGAACCTCCAGAAGGAGTATCATCAGTCTCTTCACATTCCCTCCTGTAAACTCTTAGCCAAAGCCTCTACACTGCTATCGCCCGTAATATCAAGAAAGAGCTCTTCAAGAGTGGATTCAACACTTCCAAAATTCTCTCTTAGGGCTGAAAGCGTCCCCTCGGCAATGAGTCTTCCTCTATCAATGATTCCTATCCTGTCGCACATCTTCTCGGCAACCTCAAGCACATGAGTTGTCATGAAAACAGTCGTTCCCTTATCGGCCATGTTTCTCAACCAGGCCTTCAATTTGCCCGCACTTGACGCATCAAGACCCACAGTGGGTTCATCGAGAAAGATAACGGCTGGCTCTCTCATAAGGGCAATGGCAACCATTAGCTTCTGTTTCATTCCGTGTGAATAATCGCCTATGTATTTTCCGAGGTAGTCGGTTTTGAAGGCATCGGCAATGTTCATAAGCTTCGACATGGTCTCTTTTGGAGGAAGACGGTAAATGTCAATTATGAATTTGACAAACTCAATTCCTTTCAAGTTGTCATACATCTTAGGTTCATCTGGAACAACAGAGATCAACCCCTTTATCTCCAGCTTACTTCTCTCAATATCCAATCCGGCTATTTTAATCTCTCCTGAACTCGGCGCAATTACCCCTGTAAGCATCTTAATGGTCGTCGTCTTTCCCGCTCCATTAGGTCCTAGAAAACCATAGATCTCACCGGAGGGAATGTTTAGATTAAGCTGGTCAACAGCGATGAGGCTTCCGAAACTCCTTGTCAAATTCACAGCTTCTATCATCGATTTGCCTCGAACGCCTTATCATAGAACGAGGCCGTCTTCGGGTGAAACATCAGCTCGATAGTTCCGACGGGACCGTTTCTCTGTTTTCCGATTATTACCTTCGTAATTTGCGGCGAATCACTTACCTCGCTCTTATCTTTGTAGTAGTCTTCTCTATAAAGGAACATTACGGTGTCAGCATCCTGCTCAATGGCGCCAGATTCTCTGAGATCGCTCAAACGGGGCATCTTGTCCTCTCTTTGTTCCACAGCCCTCGAAAGCTGAGAAAGAGCTACTACAGTAATATTCAACTCTCTAGCCAGTAGTTTCATAGATCGAGAAATCTCCGAAATCTCCTGCTGTCGATTATCAGATCTACCTTTTGTATGCATTAGCTGAAGATAATCAACAAAGAGAACCTGAACATTGTGCTCCATCTTTATCCTTCTTGCCTTGGCTCTAAGTGATCTGGGGTCCAGCGATGGTTCATCGTCGATGATTATCGGGGCCGTTTGCAGGGTGCTGGCTCCATTTGTCAAGCGCTTCCACTCTTCATTTCCGATATCTCCAGCCCTGAGTCGCGATAACTCGAAGTTTGTCACATTGCACAGAAGTCTTTGAGCAAGCTGTTCCTTAGACATCTCCAGGCAGAAAACCGCTACAGGCAACTGGAATTTCAAAGCCATGTTGCTTGCCATACTTAATGCAAAAGCAGTCTTGCCCATTGATGGCCGAGCAGCAACAATGACAAGATCGGAGGGTCGGAAACCAGTTGTAACTTCGTCAAGTCGTCTGTAACCACTAGCAATACCGGTAATTCTTCCAGTAACAGCGTTTTCTTTCAGCCTTTCCAGATTATGGAAAAGCTCATGCATTATCTTTCCAATATGCTGGTAAGTCTTCGAAATCTGCGCCTCCGTTATCTGGAATATTGCTTTCTCCGCGTTATCAAGAATTTCGTCAGTCTCTTCCCCTTCGTAAGCGTTTTCGACAATCGAGCTCGCTGCCGAAATTAGGGAGCGCAGAAGTGACTTTTCTTTTACTGTCTTACCATAGTAAAAGAAGTTAGCTGAAGTGGGAACGGCATCGGCAAGTTTCGCAAGATCCACCTCGCCTCCCACTTCTTCAAGGACTCCACCAGTTCTCAGCCTTTCAGTAACCGAGACAATGTCTACTGGACTTCCTTCATCAAAAAGCTTCTCCATAGCGGAAAACACAAGCTGGTTCTTTCGAGAGTAGAAGTCTCTGCTAGTGAGAAGCTCCATTACGTCAGGAACAACATCTGGATCTATAAGGATGCTCCCTATTACTGCTTCTTCAGATTCAATGCTATTGGGTGGTACTCTTGCCTTCAAAATGCTCACCAACTTCTCTACATTATCCAAAGCTCTTCAGAATCAGTTTCTTTATTACCGAATAATCCCCTTCGAAAACAAACTGGCCCCTTTCTCTTCCAGAGCCACCCTTTACATCAAACTCTTCTTTTACTCTGTTTAGAACCTCTCTACAGTCTATTCCTTTACCGTACAAGAAAATTCTATCTCTTGCCTTACCTACAATGAGATACTTTTCTAGAGTAACAAACCTTGGAACAGATGCCAGGACACTCTCTTCATCCTCAAGAAACGTCACTTCAGAGCTAGATTCATCTATCTCTCTTGCAATATACATAGCTAATCTCTCGGAAAGATTCCTGACAGCAGAACTGCCCTTCTTAACTTCACAGAGAAGTGATTTTACTCGATTCGGCAAATCGGAGTAGTTACACGTCAAGGAGAGGGCCAACTCAGTAATTAGATTGTGCTTTAAAATATAGTCGTTTACGGCTCTATCACCTGCCACGAAATAGATTCTGGTTAACTCCCCTTTGACCTTCTCACGTCTCAAGATCTTCAGTAGCTTTATTTGGCCAGTACTTTCAACATGAAGACCTGAACAAGCACTCAAATCTATTCCATCTATTTCAACCAGTTTGATGTCTCTCTCACTCTCGGCGATTTCGCGTTTGATTTCCTTTCTAAGATCCAGTCTTTCAAGCTCAGATCTCTTCACGATGAATCTTCTTACCTGAAGATTATCACTAATCAGCTCATTGCAGGTCCTCTCGACATAATCGATCATATCATCCTTAAGGATTCCAAGAGAAAGATCAATTGTAGTGTGTTCTTCCCCCATCTGAAACCCCACGGTTTCGGCATCCAATTCACGAAGAAACATTGCCGATAACAGATGCTGCGCAGTGTGCTGTTGCGAGATATTCAGTCTCCTCGTCTGATCGATACTGATTTCCACCGATTCACCTCTGCCCTTATTGATTACTCCATCTACTTTGATAAGAATCTCATTATTCGATTTATTTACAGACAAGATATCCAATCCGTCCACTTTTCCACGGTCGCCAAGTTGTCCTGCTTCACCATCGACATACACATTACCGTAACATATCTTGATGTAGGTAGTACCTTCTCCAAACCATATTTCCCTTACTGCTTCTAACATACATCGCCCCCGGCCACTTGATATTATGTGCAAATATATGTAATAATTATACAGTAAGCATTTACTTAACTCCGTGGGTGATAATTCGAAAAATGAATATGGGGTGATTTGGTTGCAGGAAAGGCCTATCCTTTCGGTGAAAAACCTCTCTACTCACTTCAATATGGCCGAAGGAGTTGTTAAGGCCGTTCAAGATGTCTCTTTCGATCTTTATCGAGATGAGGTCTTGGGAATAGTTGGAGAGACTGGTTCTGGAAAAAGTGTAACTGTGAAAACAGTTGCGGGGATGGTTGATAACCCAGGCTTTATCGCTGGCGGCGAGATTCTCTTTTTAACCGATGAATTCAGTAAGAGCGGTGAAAGGGATTACATTGATTTGGCAAAGCTTCCAAAAGATAGTTTCTCCAGAGTCAGGGGAAAGCACATAGGAATGATTTTTCAGGACCCAATGACTTCACTTGACCCGATGTACACAGTTGGTAACCAGATGATAGAGACTATTGTTCACCACAAGAGAGTTACCGAAGAGGAAGCGAGAGAACGC
>WOZY01000005.1 GCA_011620045.1 Mesotoga sp. | reverse complement strand
GGCCGTCTCACGTTTGTCAAAGAGAATCATGAGCTTCTCGAGGCATTTGAAAGCGTCGTACAGATAGCCCTGAACCTCTACGAGGGCAAGGGGAGGTTCGGCAAGCCTGCCATCTGCAAAGCTCACCGAATCGCTGGAGTCCTTCCAGCCCTGATTTATGAGGCCGCTGCCCGAAGGAGCAAATTCGACATATCCGTCTTTATCGGGGTCGGCATAATCATCGATCCAACTTGCAGCTGCCATGATGTTCTTCTCAATGGATTTCATGAAGTCAAGGTCGCCAGTTTGCCGGTAATACCTGTGAGAGAGCATTATGAAGAGAAGGGTTGCGTCGATCGTGCCATAGTATCTTTCGAAAGGCAGCCTACCTGACAGAGCAAGCTCGTTCAGGCGGGTCTCATGGACGATCTTTCCCGGCTGCGCCTCGGAATGAATCTCTTCTTCACAACTCTGAAGAAGAGAATGGATCTTCAGTATGTTCCTCGTGATCTCTGGAAGAAGATCGACCGTCTGTAGCCCGAAGATGAGACTGTCCCTTCCGAAGACGGTGGCGTACCAGGGAAGTCCCGCACCCGGAAAATCGCCGTAGACCGTCGGAATCATCAGCATCTTCAAGTCTCCAATTTCCCTTTCGCCTATCTGATTGACGTTCCTGGCCAACTGGAGATCCCCTACAGGTCTCTCTGAAAACATGCTCTTGAAGATCGATTCCTTCTTCACGGCCTTGCTCAATCTCAATTTGCCTGAGGCGCTTGAACTTTCACCCGGCCCGAGCTTCAAGAAGAGCGAGGGTAGCGAGTTTTCTATGGTATCTTTTTCGAAGCCGCTTTCATACTGAAGGCTGTTGAGTGAAGAGGACGAAACCGCTCTGGATGTGTCCAGCCCAGTGTAAGCATCGTTCTCTTCCCTTACCGTAAAAATATCTTCAAAGGCGCAGCCGATTTCGTAATCGAAAGCCAGCTTAACCTCTTCAAGCGAATAGTTTCTCACTGTCAGTTCTGCGTACAGTGTGTTTCCTTCGACTCGGAGGGTTTCAGACAGAAAGATATCGAAATGAGGGACTTCGGGCCTTGACCTCCCCAGATAGCGTACTTCTATCTCGTCCCATGAGAAATCCACATGGAGTCTCTTTAGCTGAATCGAGCCTTTCAGAATCATCCTGGATATGAAGCGGGTATCTTCCAGGTAAATACCGGCTGCTTTTTCGCTCGCGCAGTCTATTACTCCTTTTCCATCAGTAACTGCCATGAGATTCCCGTTCTTGAAGATCTTCATGGTCTCACCTCTCTTGCCGATCGACCTCATAGATTCCGAAATCTTTGTCTTGAATCAAAATAGGCTGCTTTCAGAGCTTCGATTTCCATATTCTTGCCAGCCGGAGCATTCTAATATTGGATCAATGAGAAATCGAACAAAATTACTATGATAAGAATTCCGGCTCGTTACTTTTCTTCGGTCTTCTCAATATCTTCCTGTTTCAGCATTAACGCCTCTTCAAGCGGTTCGTCGAGAAGATAGTGGCAGAACCAGGCGAGATTCTGTCTCATTATCGCCCTGTGGAGACCGGGCTTGTCTGCGCCGTGCCCCATGCCCTTGTATATCACCAGCCTTACAGGAACGTTCATCTCTTTCAACCCCTGATAAAGCTCGAAGGCATTCGGTGGTGGAACCCTCGTGTCCGAGCCGCCATGTTGTATGAGGGTCGGTGTCGAAGCATTCTTAATGTAAGTCATCGGCGATGTCTGCTCGTATATCTGAGGATCTTCCCAGGGGTTGTTGCCGAGGCAGCGGTGACAGAATTCATGAATATCTGTGTTAACGTGATAGGTCATCCAGTTGGATATCCCGGCTCCCACTGAAGCGGCTTTGAATCTGTTGCCGTAAGTCGCACAAAAGGCTGAGATGTAACCGCCCTGACTCCAGCCCATTATTCCAATGCGGTCTTCGTCCACGAGACCCTTTTCGATAAGATGATCGACGCCGCTAACGACATCTTCGTAATCTCCAATACCCAGGTTTCTGTAATTCAGTTTCCTGAAATCTCTCCCGTGGCCTTCGCTCCCCCGGTAATTCGGCTCCAACACAAGAACCCCTTTGGACAAAAGCTGCTCCACAGGATAATAGCTGCTCGTGATCATCGCCGCAAGGGCCGTCCATTTCGGACCGCCGTGTACAAGCACGACGAGCGGGTTTCTCTTGGCAATGTCGAAATCTTCTGGAAGATTCAGAACGCCGTGTATCTCCGTTCCGTCATAGCTTTTCCAGGAGATCCGCTCCTTCTTCACTCTTTGCCTCTCCGGGTAAGAAACGGCTGTTTTCGTTATCCTCTTTTCGTCGAGATAGATTTCAAGAGGCTCCTCCATGGTTGCCATGGCAATTGCACGGTGTTTACCATCAAGGGTAACGCTGGAGGCCAGAACCAACTCGTCCTGATCTGTCAGGCGCTCGAGACGGCCATTCATATCCAGCAGGCCAAGACTAATTGTGCTGTTCTCGATCCAGCTCACGAAAAAGCCCCTCTCTGTCCAGGAGATCAATTCAACGTTCAGATCGTCTTTGACGTTGACCCGCTCTTTTGACAGATTGGAGAGATCTACAATCTCGATAGCTCCGTTATCCATCCAGGGATCTTCCCCATCGGGCACAACGACGGCAAGTCTCTTCGAATCAGGAGAGAAGGCGAAGCCTCTCGGATGTTTGAAGGGCAGTTCTTTCAGTTCTCTTTCGCTGTCCATAAGCATGACCTTTGCCTTATCGAAATCATTTACATCGCTTGTCGGCGGAGCCATAAGGGCTACGTAATTTCCGCCCGGAGAAAGAGAGATCGAAGAAACATGGAACTTCTTCTCATCTGTCAATTTGTCGAAGAGGGTCTCTTCGGATCTCATATCCTTAGGCAGTTCGAACCTTGAAGAGTACTTCTTCATTGAACGTGAGAGATGCAAAAAGTAAAGAGAGCTGTTTTTCGGTTCCTCGTCTATGTATTCGAATTCACCGTAGTTCTCCTTCCTCTTTTTCAGTTCCTCGCTTTCAGGAGAGGCAGAGACCAGATAAAGCCCGTCGTTCTTTCTGCTCCACTTAATCTGGCTTATATCGTTCTCGAAAGTAAGCAGCTTGAACGTTCGCTTCTCTTCGAAATCGAAGATCATTACATCGTTCTTGTTTTCGCCGCCGGTCTTCTGTAGAAATGCAAGTTTCTTTGAATCAGGAGACCAATCGGGAAGAGAGCAATCGAACTCATCGTTCGAGACATGCAAAGCAGTCCCGCTTTCAGCATCATAAACCACAACCGTCTGCAGATATTTGTTAGTGTTCCAGTCGGCGCGCTTCATTATATAAGCCAGTTTCTCGCCATCGGGCGAAATGACCGGATTGCTTACGATCGGAAGTGAAAGCTGCTCTTCAATCGTGAGATATCTGTCGCTCAAATCATACCCCTCCCATCTGAAATAAGAAAACAATACTATCATAGTCTATCCTTTTGAAACAAACAAAAGGCCGGCCAAACAGCCTTCTCTCCGCACCAAAGTCTACTTCATGCGCCATGTATTGAAGTCTCTAATGACACTAGATTCTAGCTCACAGATATATAGTCTTGAAGAAGACACATAGGAGAGGTTTTTTCTATCGTTCATTCTTTTTCTATCGCATCCATTCTCTTGGCAGTATTCACTCGGGCTTCAGATAACAGGTCTCAATCCCGACTGAATGAATCAAAGGAGATGTTGGCATGAAGATTACTTTCCTTCCCCACTCACGATTAGGCAAGTGGGCTTTCTTTCTGAGTCTGGCCTTCGTCCTCTTGCTCTTTGCCCAGATACAGTTCTCATTGATTCCTCTACCGGTCTTCTCTTTTCTTGCTCTGGGAGTGGCGGGCCTTGTCTTATCTATCATCGCCTTCGTCAAGAGAGATAGAGCATTGGGAACGCTGATTTCAATAATCATTGGAGCCGTTATTATCTTCGTGTTCGGATCGATCCTGGTCATGTCTTCCGACCTCTTCAAAGGCTTTCCCGTCGCGAAGGACTTCCTGCAGAAGGCGGAAGGAAACGATATGTCCGGAGACGGAATGAATCTCGGAGATGTTTCGCAGTCAGGAGAGCAGCTCTTTTTCGTAGGAAAGAACAGGCTCTACACCATAAACATCGACTGGACAAATCGAAATGAACCGGCATGAGGCTGAGAGATTATGTCCGGCTTCGATTTCACCCAAAGAGTTCAGAATGTCTCCAAAGCCCATTCCCCTTCTGCTGAAAAGAATTGTTTACGATCCCCACGTTTTGGGCATCAAAAGGAGGTGCGACTTGAGCGAAAAGGAACTGGAAAGGATCGAAGTGAAGATCGAAAGACTACCCGCACACAAGTTTATCGGGATCAGGAACATCAACGCTAAGGGATACTTCCAATTCTGAGAACTTCAGGAAGACATTCCCGGTCAAGACTGCCACACAGTGACGGGTCTACTCGAAAGTATTCAAAGCCTTCACGGTCAGATCGGCAG
>WOZY01000122.1 GCA_011620045.1 Mesotoga sp. | reverse complement strand
GCACTGTGAGCACTGGCAAGATGGTTGCTGCTCTTAGAAAGCTAGGATTCGACTATGTGTTTGACACAAACTTCTCTGCAGATCTAACAATTATGGAAGAAGGATCGGAGCTTCTTGAAAGAGTGAAAGAAGGGGGCAAGTTCCCTATGTTCACTTCTTGCTGTCCGGGATGGGTCAACATGATGGAGAAATTGTATCCGGAATTCACCGAAAACCTCTCAACGGCGAAGTCGCCTCAGGAGATGTTGAGTGCGCTTGTCAAGACATTCTTTGCTGAGAAGATAGGAAAGAAACCTGAAGACATTTATCTGGTTTCGATCATGCCCTGTACCGCGAAGAAGGACGAGAAAGGCAGAGAAACTTTAGAAGTTAGAGGTGCCCAGTCTACCGACGCGGTTCTAGTCACGAGAGAACTCGGAAAGCTGATCAAGATGAATAAGATTCCCTTCGAGTCACTTGAAGAGGAAGAATATGACAATCCACTCGGAATCTCTACCGGTGCCGCAGTAATCTTTGGTGCAACGGGTGGTGTTATGGAAGCCGCTTTGAGGACTGCATATGAGCTTCATACTGGAGAAGAGCTCTCAAGACTTGATTTCGATTTTGCTCGCGGATTTGACGGAGTGAAGGAAGCCGAAATCGACATGAAGGGTACTAAAGTCAAGGTTGCCATCGTTCACGGAGGAAGCAATGTTGTTCGGTTAATGGACAAAATTCGTTCAGGAGAGGCATTCTACCATTTTGTCGAAGTAATGGCCTGCCCTGGTGGTTGTATAGGTGGTGGCGGTCAGCCAAAATCTAGCGAGCCCGGCTACCTTCAGAAGAGAATGGAAGCAATCTATAGCATTGATAAATCTTCGAAGATCAGAAAGTCTCATGAAAATCCGGCTATTCTGAAGCTCTATGAAGAATACCTGGGAAAGCCTCTTGGACATCTATCTCATGAACTTCTCCACACTCACTACAAAGACAACAGCAAGAGTGTGATTCAAAGAAAGAAGGAGCTTGAAGAGATGACAAAGGGTTGATTCTGCGGTTGAAACTAATAGAATATTGAGGGGTTTGCAGCCCCTCTTTTTCTTAACCTTCCCTTTTGAGCAACGTAATGAAAACGGCAAATGGTGTTTTGAGTAGGCACTTCAGATCCAAAATGAATGATCTGTGTTTTACGTAATATAGATCAAAAGCGGTTTTTATTCTGTATTCTTCAAGAGTGGTAGTGTACTTGTAATTGATTTGAGCCCAGCCCGTGAGCCCCGGTTTTACCAGAAGCCTCAGCGAATAATTCTCAATATTCTCCATTCCAAGCTTGTGAAACGATGGTAACTCCGGTCTCGGACCGACCAGACTCATGTCTCCCCTTATGATGTTGATTATCTGTGGAAGCTCATCGAGTCGCAGAGGTCTCAGAAATCTACCCAACCTGGTGATCTGCTCCTTACCATCTTCTGTCTTGAAAGTTCTGAATTTGTACATTCCAAATTCATCACAGTTTTTTCCGATTCTCGTTTGACAGATGAAGATAGGTCTACCACCTGAAAAAAGTGAGATGAGCGCAACTATTCCGATAATTGGACCAAAGATAAGAAGCATGAGAGTAGCGAAAACCACATCCAGAGTTCTCTTTAGTCTGTCATATGCTTTAGTGGTTTGTATTGGTTCTTTTGTGACAAGCATGAACATATCTATCGTGAAGGTCGTTCTCACTAATCTGTAAAGGCAGAAATACCTGAAAAGCGTTGCTAAGATAGCAGGCATAGCAATAAAGGGAGAGATGAACATTGTCGTAAGAGCCATAAAACAAGCAAAAACGGCGGATCCAAGGGCCGATGCCTTCTGTTTCTCTGGATCGGAGAAAGTAATTCCCTCGTAACCGCGCATAGAAAAGCTAATTAGAATGCTCACGCCCAAAGCTGCGAAAAACGCACAAAAACCGTTCAATAAGAGCGGCAAAGCTAAGGCAAAATCCAGCAAATACCATAAGCTGCTCATCGTTATATTCTCTCATCTTTGCCATGATATTTGAACCAACAATTTCATAGAATATTGAATTTCGATTGCAAATTTGGGGTATTATGGAACTTAGGAGGACCACAGTGAAAAAACTATACTTGAGTGATCTTCACATTGGTGACGGGACCTTGAAGGATGACTTCAAGTTTGATTCCGATCTTGTGGAATTGATATCGAGTTCGAAGGAGAAGGATTTCAGCGAAATCATAATTGTTGGGGATGGTCTTGAGCTCCTGAATTCAGAATTCGTGAAGAGCAGGGGGCTGTTGCCATTTGAAGAGCTTCTTAAAGAGATTGATGAGTCCATTCTTGAAGTCATTGAAAGAAAGCATGAGGAAGTCTTCAAAGCATTTAGAGACTTTACTGAAAGGGGTCGATTAATCTATGTAGTGGGTAACCACGACTCGCTTTTGCTTTTCAATAATAGGCTAAGAACGAGGCTCAAAGAAATGCTTGGAGAGGTCGGAAAAGTTGAAATAGTACCTTATTATATTGACAGAGAGTTTAAGACTATGGCTTTGCATGGCAACCAGTACGACATTGTGAACAGGTTCTTCAGGGACAGGAAGACTGGGCAGCTTTTGCAGCCATTTGGGGATTATATGGCTCGGTTCATGATGAAGAAGTTCGACAGCTGTCTTCTGAGAACAGAGCTTCCAGAGCAAGCCATAAGAGATTATCAGAATATTCACCCGACTCTCGACGTTTTCGAATGGTTTGATTACATCAGGAGGGTTTACGACGTTGATTCGGATCTTCAGGAAGAATGGTCGAGACAGTTTCTTCTTCTGTTGAAGAGCAATGAGGCCGAGCGATGGATAGACGCTAATTGGCCGGTGCTCAAGGTAATTGAAGGACTCTTCGTCAACAAACACGGAGGAATGAAACTTGGGAGTCTGATGATACGGTTAGTTATGGCCTTCAGGAAGTTTAAGAAGACGGATAATCTTTACAGGCAGGGAAGGAGATTACTTGGAGCAGAAGGGAAGAAAGGCTTCCACAAAGCCATGAACAACGAGTATTTCCTTATGTATGGCGATACGGCCCCCCCAGTCGTCCCTGGTGAACTGAAGGGAGTCATCATGGGTCATAATCACCGCCACGTACTCAGGATGATTTCTAGCAATGGTGAAGAGAAATTCTATGCCAACACCGGTACATGGAAACCCGTTGTAGAAATCATTGACGATGATCCCAGAAATGGTTTTGCAAGAAGAATCGAACTGGGGTACATTACTATAGAGATGATTTCGAACGAGTTTCTCGTTCAATCTAAGCACATAAAGAAGCTTAGCGGGCTACGGCTTTCCGAAGATACGATAGAGATGAATTTAGAGGGATCCGTACCGCACGAAATTGAACTACGAGTCTGAGGAGGGATCCACCTTGCACTATTACAAAGGTTCTACAATAGTGCCGATAATCATAACCCTGCTGCTTGTGATAGTTGCTGCCGTTGTAGCCGCTTTTTTCCTCTGGCCCGTTCCGGAACCAAAGATACTAATTTCGAATGTATCACCCGTTCCCAAGAATGGAGAGAGAATTCAGTATTCAGAGAAGGTTACGCTCAGGTGGGAAGCCGTGTATGAACGTCCCAGACATGGTCTTATGGCCGAGGTTTTCGCCGGAAAGGACAAGAGCGCCCTTAAGAGATTAGCTCTCGATTTGCAGGGAGAACTAACGTCTTCGACAGAGGGCATATTCTCTTTCTCCCAAGAGTTTGAAGTGGATCCTCACTCTCAGTACTGGTGGAAGGTCAGGCTCTACACAGAAGGTGGAAAATCAGCTGAGAGTGAGATTTGGACTTTCGTCTTGATGAACACATATCCTCAACGACCTGAACTCCTTCCTCCGGGTAGTGATCTCGGAAACGTACCGCTCAAAGATCTGATTCTCAAATGGAATTCGTCTGATCCCGATGGAGATGAGCTGGTTTATGACGTCTTTTTCGGGAGAGAACCTAGACTTGACGAAAAGGACATATTGATTAAGGGTGCCGAGAAATCGATAGTAGACGTCTCTTCTCTTAAGAGACTGGATTACTCAACGAAATACTACTGGAAGGTAGTCGCCAGAGATCCATTTGGAGGCGAATCCGTTTCTTATACAGAAAGCTTCACGACTCAAATGAGGGCAGACCTGCCGGCCGTGACGCCAGATAACCCGAGAAGCGGTGCTAGTGACTTCGATGCTAGTATAGGTAGCCTCTCCTGGAAGACTTCTCTTCCTCTCGAATACTATCTTGATGAGCTTTACTTTGATGTCTATCTGGCGGAAGGTCAATCGAGGCACTCACTGATAGGGACCACTAATTCTTCTGAAATCCCAGTTCCCTCTCTCAAAGGTAATACTACCTACAGCTGGTACGTCGTGGTAAGGGATTCGGCTGGCAAAGAAAAGAAGAGTGAAGAGTGGATCTTCAGGACTTCAAACAGAGCACCCATAATTGAGATGGAATATCCCTCTGTTCCTCCCGGCCAGGCCTCGGTC
>WOZY01000159.1 GCA_011620045.1 Mesotoga sp. | reverse complement strand
CCCTAAGCTGCAGTATTATACTCCCAAAGCCGTTGTTTTCGAGAATTGTTCGGCCAGCCACATACGTTCTTTTGCTTTTGTTTTTCAAGGAGTCGAGAGTTTTTGCCATCTACTTCGTGACACGCTAATTATCGAAAAAATGGTATTATCCTATTTGAAGGAGCTTTTGTGGAGGGATTCCTATGCTTGTTTTGCTGATAGTAGTTGCTGTTTTGCTTGGTTATCTTGCCTACAGGCTTATTCTGAGAGAAGGAGGCATCTTTCTGGGGCCATACGAGTTCAAGTTTCGAAAAGAGCCAGGTCCTGAGGACTTTATGCGTCGCCTGAAGGAACTGCAGCAGCGAAATCAGGATTTTGAGAGCAGGCTCGTCCTTAGCGTGGCTACCGGTAGGTTTCCAAACAACATGGAGTTCTTCAGGCTTGCAATGGACAAAGTCTTCGCCGATCTGAAGAATGCGAAGAGCGAGGAAGAGGTGGAGGAGATCTTTCTCAAGGCTGAAAGACTTCTTAAGGATTTTGGAGCAGCTTCCAACGCAAATTCAATAGCGCTTGTCACTGAATATTCGAAAAGACTTGTCCAGGCGCAGGAAGAGTTCTACTCTCTTAGGAAGCAAAGGGATCTTGATCTTAAACAAAGGCAGAATGAACGTAATGAAGAGATTTTGAAGGAGCTTGAGAGTATTTTGGAGGGAATCAAGGCTTCAAACGATGAGATGGCGATAAGAGATTCAATGAACAATGCGGCAAGATTAGAGACCGGCCTTGATCTCTCTTTGCTAGATGAGACACAGAACGAGAGATATCGAGATGTGAAGAATGGATTCTACAGAGTGGCCGAGGAAAAGGTAGAATCTCTAAGAAGCTCAAGATACGCGAGATACAATAGAAAGGCAATTGAGAGATTGAAGAAGCTTCTCGACGAGTTTTCTGAAAACGAGAAGGAACTGTCTAGAAGCGGAAGCTCTCTTCCAATGATTCTGAAGGAGAAGATCGGTTCACTGAATACCTCTTACTTCGATGGTCCGACGATGCAATATTTCAACTACGTATACGGCTATATCTTCTATCTCATAGATGAAGATCTGAAATTTGAAGTGACTAGAATCATGACAGAAACCGATAAGGATACGCTAGATATATGAGTACGGAGAGGAGAATTCAAGTCAGAAAGCGGGGTATCCAGCTTTTTTCGGATTCTGGGCTAAAGAAGAGAGATTACATTGGTGAAGAGAACAACCTTAAGAGGGCTCTTGAAGTTTTCGATAGCACACTTCCTTCCCGAAGACCAGCGGAGTATTCGGTTGAAAGCTTGGTTTCGCTGAGTAGTATTAAGAAGACATACGAGAACCTGGAGATGAAACTTGAGAATCAGAAGAAAAGTGTCAAACCACACAGTATGGTGATGAAACAGGACTCAGTAACCCCTCTTGAGATAATTCTCAAGGAAACGCCTCTCAAGCAGTGGTACACTACCGGAAAGACTCTTGGAAGTTTGGCTTCAATTGGCGCGAAAGTCGCCCTTCAAATGATGAAGAACAAGAAGGACGAGAAGACTTTCAACAAACTGCGTCTGCTTGAAATAGAGATTGTCTACCGGAAACTGGAAGAACGATACTAGCTTTCTACATCTTTCAAGAGGTCTTCAAGTGCCTTTCCGACCTCGCGGCGTACAGCTCCTTTGTCAAGAGAAAAATTCAACACTTGGTTCATTTTCTCAACGCGAACCACTCCGGCTTTTCGAAGAATCGCCGTGTGTTCTCCAATTTCGTAATTTCAAAGGTTCAGCACCCTGGCAAGTTCATTTCCCGAGAATTGCCCCGCAGAAAGGTGTCTCATAATGGCAAGTCTCTTTTCGTGGGCCAAAGCGTCGAAAGTATCTGCGGCCATCTCCAGCTTATCCTGTGTTTGATCAATTGCTTTGCATTTTCGAGATTGAAGTGAGTTATATCCGGAAGGAGACACAATCCCAACAAGGTTTTCCAATCAAAAAACTCCTCGAGTTTCTGAAGAATGTCAGAGGTGAGAATACTTCTTGTTTCGTTAATCCAGTTCTGAATTTCCCTGTCTTGCTCAAAATCACCCTTGTTGAGCGAGGGCTTGAGATGTTTTAGAAATCAGTCGTTGTTATTCAGCCCAAAAAGGCCCTGAAGAAGATCGCAAGCAGCGCTTCGCCGACCTCCGCTTTGTCTATCCATTTCAACATAGCGCATCTCCAGAGAACGTATTTCAACGGAATTATTGTATCACTGGCGGGACTAATACCACAGTCATTGTACAGCATTCACCGGGCTCCACTCTCAGATCGATACGGAACCATGTCGATGGTTTCCGCAGAACTAGAGTATTAGCAAACTGACTGCCATTAATGCCATTCCCGCAATCAACCCGGAAATTGAGAGATGGTGCTCTCCATATTTCTCTGCCGAAGGTAGAAGTTCATCCAGCGATATGTAAACCATGATTCCGGCGACACCGGCGAATACAACTCCAAAAGCCATTTCGTTGAAAAGAGTATTTATTAAAGTGAATCCAATCAAAGCTCCGACAGGTTCTGCAAGACCGGAAAGGAAAGAATAGACGAATGCCTTCTTTCTGCTTCCAGTTGCTTGATAAATCGGAACTGCCACAGCGATACCTTCGGGAATGTTATGAATTGCTATTGCTACTGCTATGGGAATTCCAAGTGAAGGGTCCTTCATCGCTGCAAGAAATGTGGCAAGTCCTTCTGGAAAGTTATGCAATGCAATAGCAAATGCTGTGAAAACGCCCATTCTCATTAGACTACTGTTCATCTGCTGCATTTCATTTACGTCTCTCATTTCATGAGGGTTTTCTGCGGAAGGTACGAGAAAGTCAATCAGTGCGATCAGGCCTATGCCTCCAAAGAAAGCTATTACATTGATCCAGTCACCCAGACCACTTCCGATCACCTCTTGGAGCGATTCCCCGCTCTTGACAAAGATCTCTACAAAGGAGACATAAATCATTATTCCGGCAGAGAAGCCCAGTGAGACCGAAAGGAATCTCGTGTTGGTCTTCTTTGTTAGAATGGCCAGAATACTTCCTACGCCGGTTGATAGACCGGCAAAGATGGTTAGAAACAGCGCAGGCCAGAAATTCACAAGTTCCACTGCGATCCTCCAAAATCCTTTTGGAAAGATACATTGCTTCTCGGGTTTGCAACTTAATCGATATCTGTATATCAGTCATTTGAAAACGGTCAAAAGAGACACGCCTCAGGCGCGCCTCGATTTCTTTCGCATTACCTTACCGATTTCATCCCCTCTTCAACTGCCTGAATGTTCAGATCTAGTAAAGATGCTTTTCGATCTGTCAGCTTCATCTCCAGAGCCTTACGCACTCCTTCCATGGTCACTGTGTCTGTCTTCTCGAGATACGCCCCCAAAACTACCATGTTGGCAACCTTGAGATTTCCAAGCTTCTCTGCGATTGAATTTGCATCGATCTTGACGACCGAAATATCATTTCTATTAGTTTCTCTATCGACAACAGAAGTGTTTATAACCATTACACCACCGGCCTGAATCTCTTTCTCGAATTTTATCAGAGATGGTATGTTCATTACTATCAGCTCGTTCGGAGTATTTGTAATCGGTGAGCCAATAGGCTCATCGCTTACCACTACTGTGCAGTTGGCAGTCCCTCCCCGCATCTCCGGGCCGTATGACGGAAGCCAGGTACTGTGCTTGTTGTCAAACATTCCAGCCGTTGCCAGAATCTGTCCGATCAACATAACTCCCTGTCCACCAAATCCCGCAGCTACTAAGAGATGCTCACTCATTTGATATCACCGACCTTGTCGACAAATACCCCGATGGGATACTCCTTCTTCATGTTTTCATTTAGCCAGTTGATTGACTCCACTGGGTTGAGCCCCCAGTTTGTTGGACAAGTTGAAAGAACCTCGACTAATGAAAAGCCCAGCCCTTTTTGCTGTGCAACAAAGGCCTTCTTTATTGCAGCCTTTGCCTTCCTTACTTCCTGGGGAGAACTCACAGTCACTCGTTCTAGATAGACAATTCCGGCGGTTTCCTTCAGCAATTCTGAAACGTGAATCGGGAACCCTTCCGTCTCTGCCTTTCTTCCATATGGAGAAGTAGTGGTTTTCATTCCGAGCAAGGTGGTTGGTGCCATCTGACCGCCTGTCATACCGTAGATCGCGTTATTGACGAAAATCGTGGTGATCTTCTCGCCTCTGTTTGCGGCGTGAATGATCTCGGCCGTTCCAATGGCGGCAAGATCACCGTCGCCTTGATATGTGAATACAATCCTGTCTGGAATTGCTCTCTTCATTCCCGTGGCGACGGCCGGTGCTCTTCCATGAGCTGCAACAGTTCCGTCCACATCAAAGAATTCATACGCAAAGACCGAGCATCCAACGGGAGCCACCATTAAGGTCTTCCCCTGAATCTCCAGTTCATCTATTACTTCTGCCACAAGTCTATGAACAATCCCGTGGTGACAGCCTGGACAGTATGAGAATTCATTTTTCGCAAGTGATTT
>WOZY01000189.1 GCA_011620045.1 Mesotoga sp. | reverse complement strand
CCTATTCTGGACGAAGAGATTGAAAGCTATACATATGTAGATCCAACGCAATCGGCTTCCCCTGTCTTCACCACGACTACCTTCTGGATAATCAAGAACTCGTGGGCATATGATTGGGGAGATGGTGGCTACTATGTAATTCCCGCTATTAGCGAGGAACAATATGAGAGCGGACAGATAGGTTTCTGGGAAATCGAGGGACGAGAGATGTATCTGCCGATTTTCGACGATCTTGCACATCACGAAGAAGACAGTCTTGACGTTAACGGTGATGGCATTGTCGACGAGAAGGATTTCGAGGATTTGGTCGAAAAGATAGGTTCGACAGAAGCAGAGGATATCGCAACATGTGACATTTCTTTCCCCAAGGACGGGAAGATCAACGGAGAAGACGCTGCTGCCTGGGTATTCTTATTTAACAACAGGTAAGATTGTTTTGAAATAGTTTAAGAAGAACCCCTTAAGGGGTTCTTCTTTTATGATCAATCTGGAGGCTGTGCTTTTTCTGGCATAATTGATGAGGAGGTGAGAGCTTTGCAGGAAGAAATAGTTCTGGATATAATGATCGAGATTCCGAAGGGAAGTAGAAACAAGTATGAATACGACAAAAAACTAAAGAGAATAAGATTCGACAGGAATCTGTTTTCTGCAGTTCACTACCCTATGGATTACGGCTTCATACTCAATACACTTGCAGAAGACGAAGATCCGCTTGATGCAATGGTTTTGCTCTGGGAGCCGACTTTTCCGGGCTGTCTAATAGAGGCAAAGCCAATAGGCGCATTCAAGATGTGGGACGAGAAGGGACCCGATGAGAAGGTTCTTTGCGTTCCAATTCATGATCCGGTCTGGAACTATATTGAGACGCTCGATGATGTTCCACCTCACCTACTGAAAGAGATAGAGCATTTCTTCTCCATCTATAAAGACCTTGAAGAAAAGAAGACAGGCATAGAAGGCTGGGTGGGGAGAGAAGAGACTTTGAGGATAATTGCTGAGTCGAAGCTACGATTTCTCGAAGAAGGTGAAGATTCTTAAGAAAGCTGACAGGACGAAATCCCCAAAAACGTTTATCATTGAACTAGACATCAGAAAGGGGAATTAGTTATGTTTGAATATGTGATCTGGGATTTCGGCGGCACTCTTTTCGACACATACCCCGCGGCAGCGGAGGTATTCTTGAGGCTTCTTGAGAAGTATGAGGTGAGAGCTTCGGTCAAAGAAATTCTCGAAAAGCTGAAAGAATCAACATCGAAAGCTGCCAGATACTTCGTGGATAAGTACAAACTACAAAATGGATTTCTGGAGGATTTCTACAGTATAGAGAATCATCTTGAACCGGAGAGACAACCACCTTTTGAAGGGGCAAAGGATATCTGTATCCAGATTAATAAGAACGGAGGAAGTAATTTCCTCTTTAGTCACAGGAGTAATTACTCCATGACTAAGTTGCTTAACTACTACAATATGTTGGATCTCTTCTCCGAAATAGTATCGGCAGACAGTGGCTTCGCCAGGAAGCCCGATCCACAGGCAATTATGTATATTATGGACAAGTATGGACTCGAAAGAGAAAGAGTGATTACGATCGGTGATCGAGAGATCGATATAGAGGCCGGAAAACGTGCCGGGATAGCTACCTGCCTCTTCAACCCAGATTCGTCATCAGCAAGTACGAAGGCTGATTTCGTAGTTACTTCCTTGAAAGAGTTGCCTTCTGTTTTGCAGGTGTGCAACAGATACAGTGGTTGTGAAAGCTGATGATTGAGAATCTTATATGGGATTTCGACGGTTCGCTTTTCAATACCTATCCTGCCATGGTAAGACTATTCAGGAAGGCTCTGGCAATTCACGGATACGATGCTTCTGAAGATGAGATACTCTCACTAATGAAAGAGACGCTGGGAAAGGCAGTCGATTTCTATTTGGATAGAGGAGTTGACTATGACTTCTAGAAAGACTTCAAGAAGTCTGAAGAAGAACTCGACCCGGCCGAGCAACCTCCTTTTAAAGGTGCTTTCGAGGTATGCTCAATAGTGGTAAAGAATGGCGGTAAGAATCTGATCATAACCCATAGATCGCGAAAGACTGCTTTCAAGCTGCTGAACCACTTTGAAATGACCTCACTGTTCAGCGGCATAATCACCAAAGAAAGCGGATTCAAGAGGAAACCAGACCCCGATGCTTTTATCTACGCGATAAGAAATTATAGACTGAACCCCAAATCGACTCTCTCCATCGGTGATAGAGACCTTGACGTTATAGCTGCAAGGGATGCGGGAACAAAGACGTGTTTCTTCTCGCAAGACGGAACTAGACCATCTATTGATGTCGATTTCATAATAGATGATCTCCCCCAGCTTGAGGAAATAGTCCTGAAAGACAGTCATTTCAAATAATTCATAGCGCATCAAAAAAGCGCATACGCGGGAAGCTGCGTATGCGCTTCTTCATTTCGAAACGAAACTCTACTGGAGATATACCATTTTCGAATCTGCTTCAGAAGGATCTTTTAAGTAGAATCCCAATCCGTTTTCGACAATGTCCGCATGTTTCGGAGCCGAGACTTTGAAGCCGCGATCTGGATTCTTCTTCGTCCACTGAGACAAAATCTCCTGTATGACCGAAGAATGCTGTCCAACTCTTCTGTCCATAGAGAATCCGTTTTCGTCATATGGAACGAAAAGCAATCCCTTTTCGCCGGCTTTCAGCACAAATGGGTCTATACCATCGATAATCAGCTCAGGAGTTTTCGCTGCCGTTATTTGATCAAGATGGACTCCGGGTGACTCAAGCAAAAACGGATATGCGTCTGACCAGTCCCCGATTTCTCTGTGAGAAAGCCCTCTGTAGCCTGTCGGAGAAGACTCAACATGGTTTTCGAATTTCTCCCTTCCCTTTACGTAGAAAGCAGCTCCTACTGCATAAGGCATTGACTTCTCGGGAGCGACTATACAGTTTGTTACTGGATACATTGCCTCTGCCTCATGAAGATCGATAACCACATCAATTCCTTCATTACGGATCATTTCCATTGCAGCAAAGGAGACCTTTTCGGCAAGGTAGCCATCGGGCCTTCCCGGCCAGGATCGATTCGTATTCCTTGCATCTATGTACGACAAAAGCTGTCCATCAGGATAGTGGACATATACATCAGGGTCAGGCCACTGGTCAAGTGCCTGGAACCCTCGGTCGCCCATCCTGAATTTCTGTTCTCCCCATGGTGTCTCAAGGAAGTAATAGAGAGGGAACCCTCCACCAGGCTGTGTCCCCAGAGAACCACTCAGGTTGAAATGCGGAATAATATATACAGTTCCCTTCTCCACTTCAAGATTCTCAATGAAGAAATAAGCTAACAAGGTGGCAGATGGTTCATTAGCATGGGTTCCGGCGATTAAGAGTGTCTTTCCGCCCTCTTCTGCTCCTTTAAGCTCAAAGACGTCGGTATCTGCAATCGTTCCTTCAATTCCATCGAAGTACTTGCTGAGTTTGAAGACATTGGTCACACTTGGTCCGGCAACAACTTCCTCCTTGAAGTACCTCTGAACATACAGAGGTATTCCTCCTGCCAGTACTATAAGTGTGAGTACACCAGCTATTATCAGTTTTCTCATCATAATACCACCCCTACTTCATTCTCAGTAGTCTGAGAATGAGAGGCAGAAGAGCCAAAGTATAGAGTATTTCGCTCTCAATATCCTTAGTCTTAATGAAGTTCCATATTAGCATGCCTACGACATAGGCTGTCATCACATAATACAGAAACATTATCAAAGTCATGACGACACCTCCTCCTCAACCTACCATCATCAGGAAGTTGAATTTGTTGGCGAAGATAATTAGTATCATAGCAACTGCGGTTATGGCTATCCAGGGGATTGCACACTCCTTCAAGAAAGAACCGTAAGAGCCCTTGTAACCGACCGTACTCACTGTCAACCTTCCAATCAGCGCAGTTGGAGGCAGTCCATCCCCAAGAGGCCATAGAAGGCTTAATCCTGCCAAAACAATTACAGGGTTAATCCCGTTTGAATTCAACATCCAGATTAGCGGTATTCCAATTACCATTGCGCCACCATATGTAAGGAGACCTTCCGATATCGGTATTATGAAGGGAAGGAGTATCCAGACTATAGCCAGAGGAGCCGTTACAATCCACATAGAAATGAGGCCCTTGACGCCGTTAAAACTCATTACCTGTATCAGCATGCCGACGACTGCAGTAGTTGCTATTAGCGGTGTCAATTGCGCCACAGTCTCCTTGCTGACCTTCAGAATATTCACTCTCTTGAAATTCATCAGCCACGCAACCAAGGCGCAGATTGCAAAGACAAGAGGCAATCCAAGAACCGGAAATCCGAACGGCCAGATTCTGGGAGCCCCAAGCAAGAATACAAGTACAATGAAAGGAACAGCAACACTCCAACCTGACAGCCCCTTAGGATCAGGAATCTCACTGAGAGCCTTCTCTTTGTCAATGTTCTTTGCACCACGCCCAAAGTATAGGACCGAAAACAATCCAAGAATCAAGATTG
>WOZY01000279.1 GCA_011620045.1 Mesotoga sp. | reverse complement strand
TTTATATTGACTATCTGATCCTGAATTAAGCTGAGAGCGCCGTATCCACCTCCAAAAGCGAGAAGGCCGATTTTGAAAAATGACCAGAAAAGCTCTATGAGAATCATTTCGCCAGCCGCCTGTCAATAATATAGATTAGTATGGAGCAAAGGAGCAAAATCCATATTGAAGATATGTTGAAGAAGACAATGGCCACTGTTCCGGCGGCGATTACCATCAAAATAAGATACCTTTTCAGACTCTTTCTGAGTAACTGGAAAGAAAGATTTGCCAGGATTACCGTTACACCAACTCTTGCACCAGCAAAAAAACCTTTGAAAACTGGCAAATCGGCGAAATCGGTGAAGAATGTTGCAATGACAAGTATTATGAAGAACGGGGTCAATGAAGCTCCTAGAACTGCAAAGAAAGCTCCCCATAGTCCAGCCAATCTGCTGCCCAGAATCATCGCCGTGTTTATTGCAATCACTCCCGGCACGGTCTGGGCAGTCACAATTACGTCCAGAAATTCATCTTCGTTCATAATTTTGTACTTGTCGACAATGAATTCCTTTATTACAGGAATCATTGCGTAGCCGCCGCCAATTGTGAATGAACTAACCTTGACGAATATCAAGAATAACCGGAAAGGGTTCATTGACTTCATTGTCCGTCGTATCCTATATGTGGAGACGAACTTCCTCCTCTCAGATTTAATGGCTTCTTCAGAACAGTACTTTGACCAGGATAATCGCCGTGTTCTCTGTTCTCCACCCTTCTGCTCATATATTGTACAACTCGTCTTCTTTTTCTGCAGTCAAATATCAAGTAATTGAAATGGAGCATGTGTTGCATGATAAACTTGACTGAAGGGGGTGAACCTATGGAAAACAGAATCAGATGGGGCGCCAAAGCGATCTCTTCCGACGGCAATGATCTCGGAAAAGTCATCCGGGTGGTTATACATCCCAAGAGCAACGAGGTTACTCATGTTGTAATAGAAAAGGGAATTTTCAACAGAGTGGCAAAACTGGTGCCAATAACGACTGTGTTCTTTGCAGCTCCCGATGAAGTAAGATTGAAAATTGAGTCGAAAGATGTTGAGACATTGCAGGATTACGAAGAGACGTTTTTCGTCACAGGTGAAGAAATCGAGAATCTGGAGAGTGGGGTAACTCCGGTGTACTGGCTGAGGCCGGTTGGCGACTATGCAGAGCTCTACCCGCTTCCACCACTGAATACGTCAATAAATGTTCCAAAAGACAGCAAGTCTCTAGAGCCAGGGTGTGATATAGTTACTGCTGAGGAAAAGATTGTGGGAAGAGTAAGGAGTTTCGTTCTGAATGATGAAGGGAAGATAACTCATTTGATAGGCGAGTTTGGTGGCTTTGGCTCAAAGTCGAAGAAACTTATACCTATAGATTGGGTCGAAGAGATTGATGAGTGCAAGGTTAGGGTTTCCGCATCTTCGGTGATGGTGGAGAAATTGCCAGAAATGGACTGATGAAAAAAGTGACTGTGTTCTACTTAGTCTGTACCGCAATCCTGTTTATACTGAATTTTGCGAAGGGCTCTTATTCTCAGCCCGTGTTCTTTTTTATGCCATTAATAATTGTTGCTGACTACTTAATAATCATGGGAGTTCCAGGGAAGAGTCGTTCAAAAGAAATCTCGGGATTCTTAGAGAATGTTCAAAACATACTTAATCTCAGGAGTACTTTCGAAGAAAGCACAAAGGGAAAGATAATCGATTCTGAAAATCTGAAAAACCTCGAAGAAGTGGTGGCTTCTCTCGAAGAGAAATTAAGGAAGCCTTCTGAGTTGCAGAGAAGACTTTATCTATTCTCGGCTTACGCAGCGCCGTTGTTTCCTCTTGCAGTAATGCTTTCGTCTATACTCATTCAGAGGAGAACAGAGATTGTTGCCGGGTTATTTTCTTACGCCGCATCTGTAATAATTGTCGTCTTGTCGAGAAGAGCCTTTTCAACTCTTGAGAAGACGATTGAGAAACTCAGAGGAGAGATAAAGAAAGCTGTGGACGACATCACTTTGTAGTACTTGTTCCGCCCACAGGAAGGAGATTCGAAATGACATTTGTTGAAGTCAGAAACCTAAGCAAGACTTACAGGTCAGGTGAAATATCGGTTGAAGCACTGAAGGGGGTCTCTTTCGATATCTATGAGGGTGAAATACTGTCGATTTTAGGACCTTCCGGTTGTGGAAAGAGTACGCTCTTGAATTGCCTTTCAGGAATAGATACACCCACAGAAGGGAAAGTCATCATTAAGGGAGTGGATCTCCATTCACTGAAGGATGATGAAAAGACGCGCTTCAGGGCAATGCACATGGGATTTGTTTTCCAGTTCTACAACTTGATACCTGTCCTGAAGGCAGTTGAAAACGTTGAACTTGCCATGCTTACTATGGGAAGCAATGAGAAGAAGGCGAGAGAAGCGGCATTGGACATTCTTGCTAAAGTCGGTCTTAGCGAGCGAGAGCATTATCTTCCCTCAAGACTGAGCGGCGGCGAAAGACAGAGAGTCTCTATTGCAAGAGCGCTTGTTCATAAGCCGGCAATAGTATGGGCCGACGAACCTACCGGAGCTCTTGATACAAAGACCAGTAGTGATCTGATGAACTTGATAACTGAGCTTAATGAGACATTTAACCAGACGTTTGTGATTGTTACTCATGATGAAAGAGTCTCCAATTACTCAAACAGAGTTCTGCATATGGACAGCGGCCGCATTCTCAAGATTGAAGAGAATAAAGAATTGAAGGTGCAGTAGTGTTAATACAGATCGTGAGCCTTCTTTCAGGAGTCGCTGTGATTGCGATCGTAATTTCAATGATAGCGAATCCGATAATCTTCAAGATCGGTTACCGAAATATCTTTAGAAGAAAATCAGACACTCTTCTGGTGATTATGGGATCTCTTATCGGAACGGCCTTAATTATGGGCTCAATGGCTATGAACGATTCTTTCCAGAAGTTTCTTTATACACAGATTGAGAGAAGCTACGGCGAAATAGATGAAATGGTCTACATTCCTTCCGATAATCAAAACGTAGTCAAAGAATTCATCCCCAACTTCAAGATCATGGCTCTTGTGGATTCACTCTCCGAAAATAAACAAGTTGACGGAGTGCTTCCGATTCTCACGAGAACAGTATCTGCCGGACTTCCAGGCGAGGCCAGAAGTCAAACCGGACAGAGTCTTCAGGTAAACATTATTGGAGTAGAGCCGGAACAACTGTTAAACTGGCCTGATGTTGCTGAGGTTGATTTTGTAATGTCTGGCAAAACAGAGGGCATTCCGGAGGTAATTATCAACAAGGAGTTTTCTGATGCTTTGGGAGTATCTGTGGGAGATACGGTCGAAATTCTTGCCGATCCCGGTCAGAGACTGCTCTTCTGGATACCTCTTCCTGAAGTGAGAGTTGCAGGAATTGTCGAAGGTAATGGTGTTCTCTACTACCAGATAGAAAACCAGGGACCAAATGCATTTACTATGCTGATGGACATTGAATCTGCCAGAGAGGTTTTGAAGATCGGCGTAGATGACTATTTCAATGCTCTTCTTGTCTCAAACCGAGGCGACTTCTTGAAAGGTGAGAAACTTACTGATGAAGTTGTCACAAGCATAAGAGAGATAGCCGGTGAGGAATTCGTAGTAAGAGAGGTCAAAAGAGACTCCATTAGTATGGTTGACCAAGGTAATATCGGTCTGTTGTTCCTCATGTTAAGCGTATTTGCCATCTTTGCCGGGGCACTACTTCTCACAAATATATACTTGATGCTTGCTCAGGAGCGGAGAACTGAACTCGGTACCCTTAGGGCGATAGGCTATTCAAGAAGGAAGGTTTCGAGAACAATTCTATACGAAGGCTTCTTCTACTCAATTCTCTCCTCGGCGATCGGAGTCCTCGGCGGCCTGGCAATCGCAAGGTTTATCCTGGGAAGTTTTGTTAATCTCTCCGAGGACGTTGCTTCACTTATTCCCTTTGAGGGAGCAAACATGGCTTTCAGCTCTATGCAAAGCTCTTTTGCCTTCTTCGTACGTATGGATTCTATCGCTTATGGTTTCCTTTTGGGACTGATCATTCCGATGGTGATTATAGTATACACAGGCAGAAAGATTTCCCGAACGAACATTGTTACTGCCGTACGGAACATTCCTGAAGAGCTAGACGACCGTAAGAGGCTGCTTCTTAATATTTTTGCTGCTGTGGGTGTTCTGTTTTCAATTATAGTTGCCTACAGTGGTTATTCGTTGGAAAATGCCGCTGGTTTCTTCACCGGCGTGGTGCTTGCAGGTCTGCTAATTCCAGTTGCAGTTCCAGTGAAGAACAAGAGGTTGATAGAGTCGTTGTTCTCGATTGCTGTGATTGCATTTACAATGGTCAGTAATTCCTTTTCTTTAATTGCTTCTAATAGCGGTTCATCGATTTACCTCACGGTAGCGAAAGGTGCCGCTATTCTTTTTGCCGGGCTTTTCCTGATTGTGTACAATTTGAAGACCTTTGAATTTCTATTGAATAAGCTTTTCCAGAAAGCAAAGGCTGCCGCTCCCGTATTCAAAATATCTATCGCTTTTTCTGCCAGAAACCGAA
>WOZY01000199.1 GCA_011620045.1 Mesotoga sp. | reverse complement strand
GCGCTGAAAAGTTCACAGAATTCTCGGCAATATCCGAAAAGACCACTTCATAGTCAGAAGTGCCCCACTCTTTTGCGCCAATCCCATACCTTGCCGAATTTAGAAACCCCTCTTTGTCATCGAAACTGCCAGCTTCAATCCAGTTCTTTCCATCCTGGCTGTAGCTGAAGACGTAAATATTGGAGAATAACCTGTTTTCAATTCTCAAGTACGGATATTTGGAGGCCACTTCAGCGATTTTAACGAACTCACCTCCGATGATTCCACTAGCTTCCATTATCCTGTTGCCCAGATGGCCCCACATAATCCAGTTCTGCATTCCACTGAAGAAAAGTAATCCGCAAAAACTCGTTGCTCCAACGGGAGCGGAGTTGCTTTCGATTCTTGTTTCTATTGACCATCCTCCGGGTAACTGTGATTTCAGAAGTTTCGGCGCGAGATCAACGCTAGACCACAAATCGGCGTTTTTTCCGACATTGAGTTTGATTGTGTTTTCGGAAAATTCGTATGTCGAACCTCGATCACCTGTTATGAATCCTTCAAAAATGATGCCGTCACTAGGATCTTGGTCGGTGGTGAATGCAATATCATTCTTGCGCCAGTTTGTGTTGTTGATTCCAAAAGTGTCACCAAAAACAAAGAATGTGATCTCACCATCGTTGAAACTGTGACCAAGATCGGTTCCGAAGACGTCATACTTGAGCGTGTTGTTGATTGCGTTGGGACCTGTTAGCTTTGCTACCATTTCCAGTTCTGAAACACCCTTAAGAGATGCAGCAAGGAGAAACGAGGAAATCAACACCACGCTTAACAAGAGTACCGCTACTTTTATCATGAAATCAACCTCCTTGCTTTTCTGAAGAGAGATCACTAACTGAATCACGAATTATCAATTCGCCTTCGACGACCACGATCTGAGAGTTTGATTCATTGTTCTTCATCTCTCTCTTCAGAAGTGCCACGGCGTTCATCGCCAAAGACTCGATCGGCTGTCGGAATGCAGTAATAGGCGGAGATGTTACTTCAAGCCATTCAATATCGTCAAAGGAAACAAGCGAAAGTTCTTGTGGAATCTTTACCCGAAGGCTTTTCAGTGCCTGGAGAAAAGCCTTTGTTATGACAAGGTTACCGGTTATGAGTGCCGTTGGTCTGTGAGAGAGGATTTCAGTAGTTTGGGACTTAACATCCTTTTCTATGAATAATCCGAATCTTTCAAGGCTGAATTCTTTACTGAGACCGAAATCCTTCATTGCCTCTCTGTAGCCAGCTAATCTCTCTTCTCCCATTGACGTGTTGGGAACACTCTCTACAAAAGCGATTCTTCTATGACCCTTACGGTACAAGTATCTAACTATCTTGTAGACCGCGCTTCTGTTGTCCACATTCACCTGACTTACACCAAGGCCTTCAACGTTGCGATCAAAGAAGACTATGGGGATATCCATCCCTTTCACCGTCTTGTAGATTGAAACATTACCAGTTCTATCCACAGGCGCTGCAAGGATACCGGTAACGTTCTTGGAGACCATTATCTCAAGATACTCACGTTCCTTCTCAAGAGACTCCCTTGTCGTAGAAAGCAGTATCTCATATCCAGAATCGTACAGAAGCTCTTCTATCTTTGTCACAAAATGTGCAAAGAATGGGTTAAATGTGTCCGGAACCAGCACGCCTATAAGATTCGTCTTCTGATGCTTGAGGCTCCTGCAGAGTAGTTGGCTATATATCCAAGTTCATCTGCCTTCTGCAGAATTCTCTTCTCCAAAGTCGGACCAACTTCACCCTTCCCGTTAAGAGCTCTGGAAACAGAAGCTATCGAGACCCCAAGTTCTTCGGCAATTGCTTTTATGGTAACCCTTCGCGCCAACGATTCTTCCTCCAATCAGAGTTTCATTCCGGTCATTTTTATGCTCTGCATTAACTGTTTCTGCAATACCACAAATACAATCAAAGTGGGAATAAGAGCTACCGTGCAGGCAGCTAGCTGGATAGCCCATGGATTATTATACTCTCCGCCATACTGAGCAATTCCCAGTTGCACTGTCCTCATTTCCGGCGAATTAATTATCACAAGCGGCCACATGAATGAATTCCAGTTCGCCAGGAAAAAGAAAACGGCAAGTGCTGAGAGCACGGGTTTTGAGAGTGGCAGTACGATCTTGAAGAAAACCCTCACCAATCCGCTCCCGTCAATTATTGCCGCCTCTTCCAGTTCTCTAGGGAACCCGAGATAGAACTGCCTCAAAAAGAAAATCCCGAAAGCATGGGGAATAGCCGGTATTATAAGTCCTCTGTAAGAATCTATCCAGCCAAAGTTTCTTACAATGAGAAACAGCGGGATTAGGATTGCAGAAAACGGAATCATCAGAGTACTGATCACAAGAATAAATAGAAGATTTCTACCTGGATACTTGAGTCTCGCCAGTGAATATGCGGCCATTGAGTGAAGAAGAAGTGCAACTATAGTAACAACGGAGGCAACAAAGAAAGTGTTGAGCATATATCTGGCGAAAGGCACTTGCGAAAATACTTTTGTATAGTTTGACCACACTGGGTTCTCGGGGATTAGTTTCGGCGGGAAAGCGAAGATCTCGCTGGGTGACTTCAGAGAACTCACGAACATCCAATAGATTGGAAAGAGGAAGAACATCGCTAGAACGACTAGCAAAACATACCTCAGTATTCCCTTCACTTTTCTGGTCGTCATACTTACCCCCTCACGATCCTGTGGAGACGTTACCGCCCCTCAGTGCTCTCAGCATGAAATAAGATACTCCAAGAAGAATCACAAATAGCGTAAAAGCCTGAGCCGATGAGTAACCGAACTGGTACATTTGAAAGGCATTGTAATAGATGTAGAATGCTGCTGTTGAAGTACTATAGAAAGGACCTCCCCCTGTAAGGATGTATATCTGATCGAAAACCTGGAAGCTCTGCAAGAAAGTCATTACAAGAACAAAAGTGACTGTTGGTTTCAGCAGAGGAAGAGTAATGTTAAAGAACTTCTGTACACCTGACGCACCATCTATTTCAGCAGCTTCATAGTATTCATTCGAGATTTCGTTCAGGCCTGCAAGAAAGATTACCATGTAGTAGCCAACACTCATGTACAGACTAACCACAGCAATGCTGTATAGAGCTTGAGACATAGAGCCAAGAAGTGGTTGTCTAGTTATTCCAAAGAATGACAGAAAGTAATTGACGAAACCGTATGGCTGAAACATGTATTTCCATACGAAGGAAACCGCAACCATAGACATGGCGGTAGGCGCAAAGAAAATAGCCCTGAAAAGCCCTATTCCAGGCCCCGGCTTCTGAACAAGCATTGCCAGGAAAAGAGCAAATACGAAGTTCAATGGAACAAAGAAGACCGAGTACTTCAGAGTCACAAAGATACTGTTTCGCCACTGAGGGTCTTGAAACATTGTCCTGTAATTGTCCAGACCGACAAAGAGCATATCACTTAAGCCATTCCAGGAAAAGAAACTTATTACAAGAGCTACAATAGCGGGGACCATCGCAAAAATTATCAATCCAGTTATGTCTGGAGCTATAAAAGTGTATCCAACCAGTCTTTCCCGGTTTTTTCTATTCACAACAATCCTCCCGAAAAACCAGCCCGGGATTGAATCCCGGGCCAAGAAAATTCACTTACTTTCCGGGAACTCCACCTGTGTATCTACTAAGATATGCATCGATAGCTGCAGAGGCCCCTTTCGCAGCAGCCTTGGGATCCATGCCTGCAAACATAACGGCTTGCAAGGCGTCCGATACGGCCTTAACCATTTCCGGAGTGAATGTCGGCTCAGACTTCGACGTCTTCAGAATCTCCAGAAATACATCATTTGGTGGAGTATTGTAGAACTCTTCTCCTGCCTCGAGAACAGAGTATCTGGGTGAGAACTTACTATTGGTTACTGTGCACCAGTCAAGCGGGAAGTCTATCTGCTCTGCTACCAGCCATTTGGCAAACTCGGCGGCTATGTCTGTGTTCTCTCCTCTGGCGTTTAGCATCATCTTCCAACCACCATATACGCTGATGCTCTCTCCTCCCTTTTCGTAAGGAGGAATTGGAAATACTCCAAAGTCGAATTCAGGGAACTCTGTCTGTAATTGCTTGACGCCCCAGAATCCACAGACGATCATGTCTGCAAGCCCGTTTCCGAACATACCTATATCATTCGCTCCAGCAGGAAGTGAAGACGGGGCTAACCCTTCTTTGACAAATGATCCCCAAAGATCAAGAGCAGCTACGGCTCCCTCTGAATCGAATGCCGATTTCTCCCAGTTTTCGTCTACGACGTCTCCACCCGCAGTCCACAGGAACGGATACCATGTGAAGTTCTGGTAGTAGCCTGGCGCAACTTCAACGATGATTCCGTGTCGGTTGGCAGTTTTCAGTTTCGCTGCCACTTCCTTCAACTCCGCCCAATCTTGAGGCTGACTGATCCCCTTCTCTTCGAAAGCAGCCTTGTTGTAGAATAATGCTACTGGCTCCATTTCAAGTGGAAGGGCGTATATCTCTCCTCCAACAGTTACAGCTTCAATCGTCTCGGGTAAGAAGTCCGCGATGATATCATCGGTCAAGTATTTACTGAGCGGCAGAGCAATCCC
>WOZY01000196.1 GCA_011620045.1 Mesotoga sp. | reverse complement strand
CATACTTCTGAATAGCTCTCTTCAGTGGACGCGCACCATAGACGGGGTTGAACCCTTCATCTACAAGGAAATCCTGAGCAGCTTCCGATAAAACCAACTTCAAATGCTTCTCATTCAGCCTCTTTCTCATGTCGTTCATAAGTATATCGATTATCGACTTGATTTGAGCCTTGGTCAACTGATGAAAGACTACTACTTCGTCGAGCCTGTTGAGAAACTCAGGCCTAAAAGTCCGCTTGACTTCCTCAAGCACCGAAGTTTTCATAGCCTCATATTCCTTCTCTTCATGAATCGATTCTACGAAACCTATGGAAGACTTGGTTTTGTTTATGAATTCTCCGCCAAGATTACTGGTCATTATCACTATTGTGTTCCTGAAATCTACCTGTCTTCCCTGCGAATCGGTGAGTCTGCCATCATCCATTATCTGGAGCAAGATGTTGAAGGTATCCGGATGGGCCTTCTCTATCTCGTCGAAGAGTATTACAGAAAATGGTCTCTTCCTGATTCTCTCGGTCAAGGTACCTCCTTCATCGTAGCCGACATAACCTGGCGGCGCTCCAATCAATCTTGAGACCGAAAATCTTTCCATGTACTCCGACATATCAAATCTGACAAGCGCATTATCCTCGCCAAAAAGGTACTCTGCAAGAGCCTTTGCCAACTCGGTCTTCCCTACACCCGTTGGGCCAAGGAAAAGGAAAGCCCCAATCGGTCTGTGAGGGTCCTTCAATCCGCTTCTTGCGCGCCTTATCGATTTGGCGACCGCCGAAATGGCTTCTTCTTGAGCGACTATCCTCTCATGCAGAGCAGTTTCCAGAGTAAGAAGCTTTTCGCTGTCCGTCTCTTCAAGCTTTCGAAGCGGTATCCCTGTCCAGTTTGAAACGATTTCTGCGACTTCATCGTCATCGAGAGTAACTATCTCAGAATCAACCCTGTTTCTCCATTCGCTATAGCCATCTCTATACTTCTGCTGCATCAACCGCTCTTTTTCCTTCAGTTGGGCAGCCTCTTCATACTCCTGATCGGCCGCAGCAGTCTCTCTCTTTATCTTCAGGACTTCAATATCACCCTGCATCTTTTTCAGCTCGTCGGGAATAGTAAGTTTCTGCAGTCTTGCCCTTGAACCCGCCTCATCAATAATATCTATCGCTTTGTCTGGAAGGAATCTGTCGGAAACATATCTGTGCGACAATGTAACAGCAGCTTCCAGACCTTTTTCTGTGTAGCGCACCTTGTGGTGAAGTTCATACTTGTGTCTTATACCTTTCAGAATCTCCACCGACTGTTCCGGAGTAGGCTCGGTTACGTAGATCTTCTGGAACCTTCTTTCAAGAGCGGCATCTTTTTCTATGTACTTTCTGTATTCATCAGGAGTTGTTGACCCTATGCACCTTATCTCTCCGCTTGCAAGAGCCGGTTTCAAAATATTGGCCGCATCAACGGCACCTTCAGCTGAACCTGCACCAACTATCGTATGGACCTCATCTATGAACAAAATAATGTTTCCGTTGGATTTCACAACATGGATGAGCTTCTTCAGCCTCTTCTCAAATTCTCCTCTGTACTTTGTCCCGGCTATGAGTGAAGCGACATCCAGTGCAAAAATGACTTTGTTCTTGAGTGTCTCGGGAACCTCTTCATCAACAATCATTTGTGCAAGTCCTTCAACAATTGCCGTCTTTCCAACGCCAGGTTCTCCAATCAAGACAGGATTGTTCTTCTTGCGTCTGGAAAGAACTTCCATTAGCCTCTGCCTTTCAATCTCTCTACCGACTATTGGATCAAGCTTCCCAGCCTTGGCCATTGCAGTAAGGTCTGTACCAAAACCTTCCAGCTGCTTGATTGCGGAGCTCATAGTTTGGCTCTGCTGTACGAAGACATTCTCGGGCTGTTCGCCTCCCTCTTCCCAGTCACCCGTTATGTTTTCAATAATCTCTCTTCTCAGCTGCGATAGGTTTACTCCCATTTGTTTCAATATGTGGGCTGCGATACCTTCTCCTTCGCGAACGATCCCGAGCATTATGTGTTCCACATCAATCTTGTCTTGACCAAGCATTTTCGATTCATCATTTGCCAGCTCGATAACTCGTCTTGCTCTGGGTGTCATCTGCGGGGCTCCGACTACAGACTGATGTACGTTGGTCCCAACCATCGAAGTTACTTCTCTGGAGATTCTCTCGTATGTGATCGAGTAGTTTCTCAGAATCCTAGTTGTTTGCTCATTTTCGACCTTTATGATCGCTAGAAGGAGGTGTTCAGTTCCAACATAAGGGTGGCCGAGACTTCTAGCCTCGTCCTGAGCTGTCACAAAGACCTGGGCAGCGCCTTCAGAAAACTTGTCGAAATACATTTTTGTCACCTCCAATTTGGCTTTTGCTTTTCGATTAAAATCGATAAAGACTTCCTGATATCTTCATGCACTTGCTCTTCAGCCTGTCTTCCATCTATGAGAACGAATCTCTTGCTGTTTTCTACCATCAACCTCTCATATCCTTTTCTCACTCTTTCGAAAAACTCTAAACTTTCTACTTCTATTTTATCATTTTTCTTTTCTTTTCTCATCCGCGACATTGCTACATCTGCCGGCACATCAATGTACAACGTAATATCCGGGACCGTATTCCCTACAACAAAGGAATTCATGAACTCGACGACTTTCTGTCCGAGATCCCTACCAACTCCCTGATAAGCAACTGATGAATCCATGAATCGATCTGCAATCACCAATCTACCACTCTCCAGTGCAGGTCTTACAACCTCCCTAACTATCTGTGCTCGTGCCGCCATAAATAGAAGTAGCTCCGACTCCGCGCACAAATGGAAGTCCTTGTGAAGCAATATCTGCCTGATCTCTTCGCCTGCCCTGGTTCCACCGGGTTCCCTGACTATAGTGAACTCCACACCTAATTGACTGAGATACTCAGCCAAAAGTTTGATCTGCGTGGTTTTTCCACATCCGTCAATTCCTTCTATACTAACAAACATAGTTTTCACCTCATTCTTATGGGAGGTTCCACAACGATTTCAGATGAGGAGCCTTTTCTCCCGCTTATGAGTACCAGTTGAGCCTGTTTTTCGAAAGATCCATACGCAAATCTCAATCTATGAATTCCCAACCCTTCATCCTCCAAAAGGCGTACCCATTTGGTCAAGTCCCTCGGATGCAGTAAAAAGAAGAAAGCAACTCTGTTTTTGAGAAAACCGCCCGCGGCAGAGGCAAATACCCTTGCCGAATCCTGGTCAATTCGTCTTGCAATGTTTCTTCTAACGTCTGGACTTTCGAGACCGGAATGAACATAGTGTGGTGGATTAGCCACAACTAGATCAAAGATCTCTCCTCTATTTTCGCTACAATATGCCTTGATGTCGCAGTTTATGAAATTGGTAAGGTTTTCGGTGCAATTGGCGCGAGCGTTCCTGACAGACACATTGTAAAGATCGCTATCAATCTCCAAACCAGTTACTGACAGTCCAAAGACCTTTGCCAGATAGATCGAAATCACGCCGCTGCCCGAACCCAATTCGAGCGCTTTTCTTGCGCCTTTCGGAGGAGTAATGAACCACGATAGCAATAGAGTTCCGTGATTGACTCGAGCATGAAGAGAGGAAAAGTCAAGATCCAGACACCCAAGAATTCCGGGATCAAAATCGCGAAAGTTCATACCCATACTCAGTACACCTTAATGGCAGATTTTTCGTCCGAGATGATCTCAGTCATAGCTTTCGCGTCCTCTTGAAGAGTTAGTCTTGAAAGCCTCTGAAGGTCTATCCTAACCTGTCCCGATATTTCCGATTCTTCAATGTGCATCCAGGATGCTCCAGATATTTTGATTTCAGTATCTGTCAATGAACCTCCCGTCAGTGACAGACGAGACGTCTTATTGATTTCAATATCCCCTGATTCGAAAACCGAGCCAACCACTTCAACGCGCGAGTCTTTGACTTCCATTGACTGCGAACTAAATGTGCTTCTTGAGAGCAAGGCTGAACCCAAATTGCTGTATGTCAGCTTTGTTCCGGAGAGCTCACTGAGATGGACGAGCAGTTCTCTGACGTTTTCAACGATTATTTCTCCATCGATCTGGCTTTTGTATATTTGGACGGTTCTCGCACCACTGATCTTCAAACCGCCGGAAAATGTGCAATCTTCAAATACTACAACGGCCGCCCCTTCAATAAGGATCCTCGAATTGTTGAAATCCACGCTTCTCGCAATCAAGACGCCGTTGTTCGTAACTTCGATAGTTCCAGAGGAACCCCCCGGATTTACTGCAATCCTGTCCTTCCTACCTTCTAGATCAAGGACCCCACTCACGAGCAAAGTGTTTCCCTTTGGAATCGTGAGAGAAGAACCCGACTCGACTCTCATAACCGAATTATCTCTCACAACTATGTTCCCATAGAATCTGTAATCGTTTCCTCCTACCAGCAGCGCATCCATTCCCAGGAAAGATGAAATGAACTCAGTACTGAACCGTCTGAAGAAACTCTCCTTAGCGAAAACCGGAACGGAAGGCATGTAGATCTCGTTTTCGGAAGTGAAGGCAATTCTGTAAAGATCACCGTTCTCAGATATGCTGTCCTTCGAAATTATAGACGATCTCTCTTCAGAATCGTGGCTGGAGAGAGTAATCCACTCACCGTCCCTATATCTCTGCAGTTGAACAAAACCTTCT
>WOZY01000309.1:1797-4680 GCA_011620045.1 Mesotoga sp. | reverse complement strand
GTTTTACATTTCTTCGAAGCTCATCATCTTTTCGCAAAGAAGACTTCCTCGATTTCAGAAGCTGCACCATCATTAATGTTTGAGCAAGTAAGATAATCGCAGACGGCTTTTACTTCGGGTAATGCGTTCTCTACTGCTACGGCAAGACCAACTCTCTGTAGAAGGGAGATATCCGCATAGTGATCTCCGATAAATGCAGCTTCTTTACTGGAAAATCCATGAAAGTCGAGAAAGGCATCGAGTGCAATATCTTTGAGACTAATCCATCGTAGATTGAAAGCAGGCCCCCAATTTGCAACCTTTGATGTGATTTCATTACGCATTTCCTCGATCTCAACCCGAGACCAGTACACATCTAAGAATACTTTGTCATCGGACGTTCTTGTTAGCGAGTAAGTGAACAGAGCGTCAAAACTTGCGTTGATCTAGGCCAAAACGCGTGTCAGAACACTGAAGTCTCTCATCACATTCAACTGAAGAAGTCTACTTTTGTTTATTACCTCGGAAAGGTCGTCTGCTACTGTAATTCTGTATTCGTTACTCTGAAGAAAAGGGAGATATGGGTTGACCGTAAAATGGCCCTCATGAAACCAATCGGAACACCTGGAGAATCTGTCCTAAGAAGAACATCACACGCCACAGCAGGTACCAGTTCATACACGAAAGATGAAATGTTTGCATCAACCCAACGTCTCGCAATCGTCTCTTCTTTCCCATTTATGAGGGAAGCTCCATTCTGAAGGACGTGGGGCCCCTCAAGATCTAGAATGTTGAGGTATTCACGTGCCTTTGTGTAGTCTCGTCCAGTGGAAACTGCAATCCTTGTTTCTTCTCTTTTGAGCTTCTCAATTGCCTCGAGAGTACAATCTGAAATCTCTTTGGTGTCACCAGCAAAGTACCGTTCATACCAAGAATCAGGGCCTTGAGGTTCTGGGAGTCTATCTCTCGGTCTCTCAACTTTCTCAAAATTCTATTCCAACTCGCGCCTGTACTCCCACTGAATAGTAGTGTTTGATCTCTTTCATTTCAGTGACGAGATCTGCTTCATCGAGAATCTCTGCAGGTGCTTTTCTTCCAGTCAAAACAAGCTCTGTCTCTTCAGATTTTGCATAAATCAATTTCCTGATGTCTTCGGTAGATATCAATCTATAGTAGTGGGCGACAAAAATCTCGTCTAATACAACAACTCCAAACTCTCTTCCAATAATAATCTCACGTGATCTTGCAAGTCCGCTTCGGGCCGCTTCGAGATCTTGCCTTTCAGGGCTCCTCTTTATGAAGCATTTCCTTCCGAATTGCTCAATGGCAATTTTGTCTACGTAATCTGGTAATGAGAGTTCACTGTACTTCATGCCCTTGATAAATTGGCCAATGAATACCTTTTCTCCCGCAAGAGCTGCCCTTACTGCAAGACCGATTGCTGCAGTGGTCTTGCCTTTACCATCACCCGTATAGATTTGAACGTATCCTCTTTTCATGGTGACCTCCTCGATCAAATATTCCAATTCTACTTCGAAATCGGAGTCTGAATATGAATGTCCTGCAAAGTGCGCCCGTTACCAAGTTGGAATTATAGTGAAATTGGACGTCGATAGTGTGCATTTATCGATTTGTCGAAGATTCTTTTCTAGATGCCTGTAAACTGGCAGTTTGTACAGAAGGAGAGTTTTCAAAAAATCTTGTAGTAAATCACATTAAATGGAGCTATGAAAATGGAAATATTGTTGGAGCTTATGTATTTCGACTGAGAATGGTTCTCGCTGGTGGTTGTGCAACCGGTGTAACCTACAGACCGGGTGAAGGAATGACAACAGCAATGATTGCCGCAATCTTCTACGGTATAGGAGCAACGGCAATGAGAAGAGGAGTTTTTTCACCTACAAGAACATGGGCAGCTTGGTTCAACATAACAGTTGATTCTAACTCTTGCGTATACTTTGACAAGGTAGGACCCAAACTCGCGACGGTCCTGAACGTGAATCCTGGATTTCTGCAGTAATATTCATCACCGTTTTGCTTTGGCATACGCTCGGCACGGAAACCCTGGAGAGGAAGACGAAGTTCAACTGGAAGGTTGCTGCGATTTCTCTTGCTATCCTCTCTCCAATTGCATGGATTACAAGCGAGTCTGCAGGTAGGAATAACGGTTTCGGTATCAAGGGCGGTTGGGTTTCGATTTTCGATTCTTTAATAAGCAATCAACCGCTGAGATGGGATGAATTCGAAATAGTGGGGATCATCTTGGGTGCAATGATTGCGTCAATGATCGCCAAGGAATTCAAGCTGAGAATGCCTAAGAACCCAAAAACGTATCTTGTAGTCATGATTGGAGGAACGATGATGGGGGTCGGAGCGAGCCTTGCAGGTGGTTGTAACACAGGACACTTCCTCGCGGGCCTTCCAACGCTTGCCATCTCATCTATTATCGCAAGTGTGTTCCAGATACTGGGCAACTGGACAATGGCTTATATACTTTACAGAAAGTGAGGAATCAGTCTTGAAGATAACTATCCAGGTTTTTGCACCGCCTTATTCATATTAAGATCTAGACACGGCGATCAAGATTTCCGAAGCAGGACTTGACAAGGGACAAGAAGTAACGATCTTTCTCTTTGCAGATTCGGTTTTGTCTATCAATAGTTACGTAAAGCCAATACGAATTGATAGAGATATCCCGAGAAAGCTTGAATCACTGGTAAAGGAAAAGGCTTTCAAGTTTGAGATTTGCGGAATTTGCATGGACTACAGCGGAATAACCAAGGACACGATTATTCCAGGTTCAAGTCCCAGTGCTCTTCCCGAACTGGCTTCATTGATATTCAACAGCTACAGATTTGTCAATCTGATGGCGTGAGGTGCTGATATGGATAAGATGATACTTTT
>WOZY01000309.1:0-1697 GCA_011620045.1 Mesotoga sp. | reverse complement strand
ACAGATTTGTCAATCTGATGGCGTGAGGTGCTGATATGGATAAGATGATACTTTTCGTTGTTTATCAGGCGCCAGCGGGCGCATATGGATAAACGAACGCTTTAAAACGGGATTCGAAATGTGTGGCGAAGACATAAAACAGCAGTTCTTCTTGTTGAGGAGGCGACTGTTGCTCTTTCAAAGAAAACGAAGCCGGAATGTCTCGGTCTCTGTCAATCTCTATGTGTTTTAGGTTTATCAAGAGGTAAGCGACGGCAGTTTATGGTGTCAAAGAACATGTAGAGAAACTGAAAGTCAATGAAATCGAAGAGAGTTTCAATGCACAGCTGATAGCTGAAGCAGATCTCGGAGAGTTCTTCCACAAGTTTGACAACGTAATCTTCATGTAAGTGTCTGGTATGTATTTAATAGTTGTGAAGAACGGGCCCGATAATTCTGCCGAAAGAGTCAATATCAATGCTGCGAAAGATGGGGATAGGGTCGTCCTTATTCAGGATGGTGTTTTTTGGGGACTGAAAGAACTGGCCACAAAGGCGGAGGTTTTTGCTCTTAAGGACGATGTTGAAGCCAGAGCATACTCGGCAGATGATGTCACCGTGCCTCTGATAACTTATGAAGGCTTTATTGACATAGTTGAGGATTGTGAGAAGTCAATAGGCTAGGCTATTATTCTGTGATTTGCGAGGTGCAATTCGTTCAGACCTTTCTACAGGAGGGGTTTGAGATGACAATAAAGCTTCTGGATTTGTTTCGCACTTTCTCAAATCAGACAAGAATTAAAATAGTTACGATGCTGATGGACAACTTCCTAACTGCTTCAGAAATTGCGTCGCTACTTCAAATAGATTTGTCAACTGTATACAGACAATGCAGCAAATGAAGAAGCTTGGGATACTGACTTCAAGTCATTTGCATGGCGTTGAGAGATTCGACTTCAGTTCTCCTCACGTTTTCAGAATGCTGGATGAGGCGATTCCCTTCATAACGGAACTAATGGGATTCAACCCAATTGCCTGCTCGGAGGGAATATGCAGTTATTACCTGAGGGGAGAGCTTGATGTCATCGAACCTGACCAGCTTCTTGATATGAGAGGTGAATCTTACCCGATTCCGGATATTCAAGCAAGAAAGACTCTGGAAAATGTGAGCCCTGGAGAAGTATTGCTTGTTATTGTAGATTATCCACTTTCGGGTGAGAGAATTCCCGTGTCTATTCAGAAAGAAGGCTATGAGATAATCAAAAAGATAGCTGATGAATACGGCGATATGAAGATTTACATAAGGAGGAGACAGAATGCATGATGCGGTTGTAATTGGTGGTGGGCCTGGCGGTTATGTATGTGCGATAAGAATAGCTCAGCTGGGAAAGAAAGTTGCGCTCGTCGAAAAGCAATATCTCGGTGGGACCTGCACAAACTGGGGCTGTATTCCAACGAAAGCCATGCTGACTTCGGCCCATTTGTACACCGAGATAGTTGATAAGTCAAAGAGACTTGGAATCGGGATATCCGGACTTGATTATGATCTGAAGAAAATCATGTCTCACGTGAATAGAACGATCACGATGTCTAGAAAAGGAATAGAGCACCTATTGAAGAAAAATGAAGTTGATTTCTTCAATGACAACGCTGTGATAAAGGATGCGAAGCACGTCCTCCTGGAGCAGAGCGGGGAGATTCTGGAGACGAATAACATAG
>WOZY01000020.1 GCA_011620045.1 Mesotoga sp. | reverse complement strand
ACAATCTCGGGTTTTTCTGGAAGACTTGAAACAAATCTAGTTTTCGCTCCAAATCCGCTTTTTCCTGAACTTGTCTCCCCGTAATGCATCATAATTAAATCTACTCAAGAGCCCATAATGCATCACAATTAAATCTACTCAAAATCGAATTGAAGGAGATTAAGAACACCTCCCTTTGACTTAGATTTTAGTATTTGTATGTCAACCAATAATTCCTGAGAATGTGCTATATTACTTTTTAATTTGTATAAATCTAGGGCTTCGTGAACCTTGCGAAGCTCATCTTTTTTTGTACAGTCAATCCAGGGAGAGTTAAGTACTCTTTCATAGGGAGTAGCGAACTTGTCGTATTTCTTCACTATCCTTGTACCATCTCTGGTCTTTACAATCATCTGAGGAACTTATTTGCAGAAGCTTCTGCTTGATCTCTTCCGCCAAAGACAAATGACCGTTCTTGCTAAGATTCTCTATCGCCTCTTCAATAAAGGTATCAATGGTATCATTTACTTATAAACAACTGGGAGGGATTGGTTTGTCGGCAGTCAATATAAGCATAATCGGTGCGGGAAGTGCGGTGTTTTCTCTCAGGCTGGTCAGTGATCTCTGCAAGACGAGTGGTCTTCATGGTAGCAGGGTAACATTGATGGACATTGATGAGGGAAGGCTTGCTGCCGTTCAGATCCTTGCATCAAAGCTTGCGGAAGAGATGAGCTCTAGTCTCCAGTTTTCTAAGACTGTAGAGTTGGAAGAAGCTATAGAGGGAAGCGATTTTGTGATTAACTCAGCACTGGTTGGAGGACACTCTTTCCTGGAAAGAGTAAGGTCAATCGGCGAGAAGTACGGCTATTGCAGAGGGATAGACACTCAAGAGTTCAATATGGTCTCTGATTACTATACTCTGACTAACTGGAACCAACTCTCGTACTTCCTAAAAATCGCTGAAATGATGGAGAAGCATGCTCCGAATGCATGGCTTCTTCAGGCAGCCAATCCGGTTTTCGAGGGTACAACTCTGATAAGAAGGCACTCGAAAATTAAAATGATAGGATTCTGCCACGGCCATTACGATGTTCTGGAGGTTGCCGAGGCGCTTGGAGTAAACAAAGCTGAACTTGACTGGCAGGTTGCAGGCGTAAACCACGGGATATGGCTAAACAGGTTTAGGAGAAACGGGGAGGACCTCTATCCTTTGTTTGAGGATTACGCGTCAAGTTATGAATGCAATAAGTTCAAGCCATCAAATCCTTTCAATGTCCAGATGTCCCCTGCGGCTCTAGATATGTATTCATTCTACGGTTTGGTTCCGATCGGAGATACCGTACGAAATAGCGGGTGGAAGTATCACTACGACCAGCAGACTCTTGAAAAGTGGTATGGTAGTCCTTGGGGTAGTCCGGATTCAGAACCTGGCTGGAAGTGGTACAGAGAGCAGTTAGGAGAGGTTACTGGTGCGACTCTTGCTCTTGCAAAGGCAATCGAGCAGTTTCCCGATGTGAGTCTGGAGAAGCTGATAACTGAGGGTTCGAAAGGTCTGTCCAGCGATTTCACTAGAGAGGCTGATCAACTTTACGACAAAGATTCGATGAGTGGTGAACAGCATATTCCCTTTATTGACGCAATTGCAAATGGGAATTCGGCAAGATTAGTTGTGAACACTCTTAATGAAGGTGTAATAGAGGGCATTGATGACGATGTTGCAGTTGAAGTTCCTGCGATAGTAGACAAAGATGGAATTCACGTAGAGGAGATTGATCCGGTATTGCCCGAGAGAGTCATTCAGTGGTACTTGAGGCCTAGAATACTCAGAATGGAGTGGGCTCTCGAAGCGTTTATGGAGAAGAATCCCGATCTTGTCGTCGAGATTCTTCTGAAAGATCCTAGAACGAAATCTTTCGAGCAAGCAAGAGCGGTTGTTCAAGAGATATTCGATTCAGAAGGATGGAGTGAATAAAATGACGGGTCATTTTTCAGCACCGGGAAGGGTTCTTATAATCTATTTTGTAGATCCCATTACCAGTCAACCTCTTTTTCAATGAGGGAGCGAAACGATTCTTCCGAATCGGAAAATCTCGAACTCTGTGGAGTGAAGAAATCTGACAGCTAATATACGTTGCCCCTGGGCTGAAGTGGATGATGCGTACATCAGATACCACGATACTGAGTGGGGTGTTCCCGTTCGTGAAGACAAGAAGTGGTTTGAGTTTCTTGTTCTAGAAGGAGCTCAGGCCGGTCTCAGTTGGCGCACAGTACTAAAAAAAAGAGAAAGTTACAGAGAGGCCTTTGAAGGTTTTGATCCTCGTATTGTTGCAAAGTTTGATGAGAATGAAATAGAGAAGCTAATGGCAGATTCCGGAATAATCAGAAACCGAAGAAAGATAGAATCGGCTATTAACAATGCAAAGAAATTCCTTCAGATTGAAGTAGAATTTGGCACATTCGATAGATTCATCTGGAGTTTTGTTGATTACAAGCAGGTAGTGAATGCCTGGACCAGTGTCTCAGAAATCCCGGCCGTTAGTAAAAAAGCTCATCAAATTTCGCGTGCTCTAAAAGAGATGGGCTTTAGTTTTGTTGGGCCAACAATCGTCTATGCCCTAATGCAGGCAGCCGGCTTGGTAAACGATCATCTTGTATACTGCTTCAGGTATACAGAGGTCTTAACCTAGATTGAATTCTCATCTTCCTTCATTATTTGATGTTATAACATCTCTTGCTTTAAGTAGATAGCTACGTGAGGTAATCCAAGTCATCTGGCTTCATACAGAAGAGATTTTTGCCCTAATAGACCTGCTTGATTCCAGAAATGGTTCGTACGAAGAGAAAGCGAGCAGAATCTTTGATTCGCCGCTTGCAAAAATGTTTGGGCAGTTCAGCATCTGTGATTCAGAGGTAGAAGAATGTCTGACTGCTGCTTTTTCTGGAAGAGAGGATCTTTCTGGTCTTTCTAAGGACTGCACGGAGCTGATCCACTATGTAGAGAAGATCAGAGAGAGGGAACCTGAGCTAAGAGCCTTCTTTGATCTCATCAAGAGAGATGAAAAACAGATCAGATCAAAGGCTATCTCAATGGCCGAACAGTATCTTCCAAATGGAGTATCTTTCGGAGGGCTGAACGTCTTCTTTATTCCAATGCCATACAATGTCAATGCAGATCACAAAGGTGTCTACTTCGATCCGATTTTTGCTCTCGATGTAGGTATAGAGGTAATCGAAGAAGTAATGGCTCATGAAGCTCATCACATAGCCAGAAATTCAATTACTAGAGAAAGACTAGAGTTTGACGAGACGCCGCTTGACAAATTAGCCTACAGATTTGTGAGTATAGAGTGTGAAGGAATCGCGAATCTTGTGAGCGACGCATCAAGGATTCCTGCGATGGAACGCGTTGCACTGTCGAGAGCAAAGATCATGGGAGAGTTTGAGAAGCATCTTGAGATGCTTCAAGAGGTCTTTCTTAATCTTGCACAGAATAACATCTCCGATAACGAGGCAGGTCTGATAATGCAGAGAAGCTGGTTCAGCATCGGAAATCCTACTCCTGTAGGAATGAAAATGGCTACGGAAATCGAGAAAGAACTGGGTAGAGAAAGACTTATTGCTACTGTGGGTGATACTGTTGCCTTCCTAAAAACCTACCAGGAGGTAGCACTGAAGAAATCCTACTACTTCTTGGAAGACGAGACCTTTCTTATATTGGAGAAACTTCTAGGAATTTAGTTTGCTCACAGTTTCGAAGCAAAAGCCTTTCCGAATTCTCTACAGTCGTTAAGGTTCAGGTCATCTGGTGACCAAAGTTTCTTCAAACCGGGTTGTACAATCTCAAATCCGGCTTCTTCCACCATTTTGCCGAGAACATCTATTGACTCACCGCTCCAACCGTATGTACCGAATACAGCCGCTTTCTTGTTCTTAAAGGCGAGACCCTTCACTTCATGAAGCATACCTGACAACGGTGCAAGAATTCCTTTGTTCACGGTTGGAGAACCAAAAAGAACGGCCTTTGACTTAAATATCTCTGTCACAATATCGTTCTTGTCTATCTTTCCCGCGTTGTAGAGTTTGACTGGCGTGCCGTTGATCGCTCTGCCAATGCCTTCAGCAATAGCTTCGGCCATCTTTCTAGTACCTTCCCACATTGTGTCGTAGACAATGGTCACTTGGTCTTCCTGGTAATTATCTGCCCATTTCATGTAATTCTCCACTATTTGGACTGGATCTTTTCTCCAGATCACTCCGTGGCTTGGACAGATCATGTTCAGTGGAAGATTGAAGGATAGGACTTCTTCTATTTTTCTTGCAACTAGCCTACTGAAAGGAGTGAGAATATTAGCGTAATACTTGATCGCTTCTTGATAAAGTTCGGCCTGGTCTACAAGATCGTTATACAAGAGTTCAGTGGCATAGTGCTGCCCAAATGCGTCGTTGCTGAAAAGAATCGCATCACCATCCAGGTACTCAAACATCGAATCTGGCCAGTGAAGCATCGGTGCTTCCACGAAGGTAAGAGTCTTCTTGCCAAGACTCAAGATGTCACCTGTTTTTACCGTGACAAGATTCCAATCTTCATGAAACTGTCCCTTCAGAGATTTTATTGCGTTTTCCGTACAGTAAATCGGAGTGTTGGGAATCTCTCTAATCAATGCAACAAGTCCACCGCTGTGATCAATCTCACCATGATACG
>WOZY01000151.1 GCA_011620045.1 Mesotoga sp. | reverse complement strand
TGACTGAGCTGACTATTCGAGAATATGCTCATTCCTTCATATCTTTTCGACTGTCTCTTTCTTGCCGCAATGACCCTCTTCCGAATTTCGTCGGAACTTTCTGCCGTTGAGTTCTCCATGTACTTTTCGAAATCAAGTCTGGGTAGATCGACAAAGATATCAATTCTATCCTCCATTGGACCAGAGATCTTTCTGTTGTATCTCTGAATGTCGTACCATGAGCACGTGCATTCTCTAGTTTTATCGCCATACCACCCGCAAGGACATGGGTTCTGGGCAGCAACCATCATGAATCTTGCGGGATAAGTAGCGGTAAGTTTCGCTCTGGCCACGGTAATTACGCCATCTTCAAGTGGTTGCCTCAGGGCCTCAATCACATCTCTTCTAAATTCGGGAAATTCATCCATGAAAAGAACACCATTATGAGCCAGGCTTATCTCACCGGGTCTTGCATCGTTTCCACCGCCAACAATGGAAGTTGTAGACGCGGTATGATGAGGCGACCTGAATGGTCTCTGCTTTATCAAACCCCTATCGCCCAGCAGCCCTGCAACACTGTAAATCATCGTTGTCTCAATAGCTTCATCCATAGTCAACGGTGGAAGGATCGATGGAATTCTGCGAGCCAGCATCGTCTTGCCACAGCCCGGTGAACCTCGAAGAGAAATGTTATGCCCACCTGCTGCGGCAACTTCCGAAGCTCTCTTGGCAAACTCCTGGCCCTTTATTTCGGACATGTCGGGCCCACTCATATTTCCAAGTTCAGGCTCCGAATATACAACAGGTCTCTTCTGAACATATCCGTTGAGGAAACCAACTAAATCATTTAGACTCTCGGCAGTGTAGATCGTAAGGTTGTCCACTATTGAGGCCTCTTGGCCATTTGGGGCCGGAAGTACTACTTTCATACCCTTTGCCCTGCTTGAAAGTGACAGTAGAATGGGCAAGACTCCCCTCACACGTCTTAAGCTTCCATCAAGGCCGAGTTCTCCAAAAAAGACAAAGTCCGAGAGATCAGTCTTTATTTTGGAGGTGGCTTTTAGAAGCCCCACCGCTATAGGGAGATCGAGATATGATCCCTCCTTTTTCACGTCACTCGGAGCGAGATTTACCGTTATCCGACCATTGGGGAGCTCAATTCCCGAGTTCTTAACGGCGCTCTTAACTCTCTTCTTGCTCTCCTTAATAACAGTATCTCCGAGACCTACAATATCCATTTCTTGGATAATTGCTCTACTGTCAATATCTAGTTCAACGAGAACATCCAAAACGTTCAAACCCATGGTTGTAATCGTCCTAACTCTTGAATAGCGCATCTCATAACCTCCTATCCTATCTCAAATTATATCAATCAACGGGCGAGGAGATGATATACTATAAGCGAGGCATGGTCGAGGTGTGCGTATGAAGAATACACATCGTATTGGTGTAAGAGCTGTAGTTACAAAAGACGAATCTGTTCTTCTTGTTCGTCATGAGCATCGCGACAGACCTCCCTTCTGGTGTTTCCCCGGTGGACTTGTTGAACCCGACGAAGATCTTCTGAGCGCTGTCAAGAGAGAGATAAGAGAAGAAACTGATCTCGAGGTTTTACCTCGCTCTGTTGTCGCACTACAGGAATTTAGAAGAGAAAGCCTTTTGGAGGTGATATTTTCCTGCGATTACGTCTCAGGAAGTGTCAAACTGGGATCAGATCCCGATAACTTGGGAATACCGACATTAGTTGATGTGAAGTGGGTAAGATTTGAGGAGATCGAAAAGTACAAAGTATTTCCCATTCAGCTTGCTCATCATCTTAAGAACGGGTGGGCCAATCTGGGTTCGGCAAATCTCTACCAGATGGAGAGCAAGCAATTAAACGTTGGACAGGATCTTGATCGCGGTGTACTGTAACGGTATTTGATATTGTGATAACATGTAGTAACACAACTTGAGTCACATTACGCGAGAGGAGGGTTATCATGGATTACAACATCTACTCTAAAGACGTAACTGTAACAGACTCCATGAAAGACTACATCGACAAGAGGTTCTCAAAAGTGTCGAGAATTGTCAACGAGGAGAAACTAATCTCGATGGATCTCAGGCTCTCGAAGGAAAGAGCTTTCTACAAAATCGAAGCAACTGCTCATTTGCCAGGCGTGATGGTTCGTGTGGAAGAGAAGGGCAGTGATTTCTACACAGTCATCGATTCAGCATCTGATTCCTTTGAGAGAAGAATAAAGAGGTTCAAAGAGAGAACTCGCTATAAGCGCAAAAACGGCCTTAAGGAAAACCTCGAATCGATTCCCTCCAAGTTCGAGGAAGATCAATCAGCAGTAATCACTCGACGGAAGAAGTTCACAATCAAGCCCATGACTGAGGAGGAGGCCCTGCTTCAGATGGAAATGCTTGGCCACACCTTTTTTGTCTACAGGAATATTGAGACAGATGAAGTCAATGTTCTTTATACCAGGAAGAACGGCTCTGTTGGAATAATCGAGATGAATGAATAGCGCTGGCCACCAAAAGGTGGCCAGCTTTTTGATCGTTTGAAAACGAACATTAGTTGTAGTAAATTTGAAATCCAGTTCTGTCAATAGAAATGAAAGGGCGGTGGCAAGAATACAGAATAACAGAACGCAGACCATAGTCTTCAGTCGAATTGAAGATGAGGTTAGAATCGCCTCGCTGGATGGCGATCAGCTAGAAGAAATTTTCTTCGAAGACATGGACAGCGAGAGCGTTACAGGGAACATCTATCTGGGTAAGGTGGAGAATGTCGTTCCCAGTCTAGAAGCGGCATTTGTGAATATTGGAATTGGAAGAAACGCTTTTCTTAGGTTCAAGGATGCATCCGGACAATCCAAACTGGAGAAAAGTAACAAGGTCCTTGTCCAGGTTATCAAAGACCCTATTGGATCGAAAGGTCCTCAGATAACCCTAAAAGTTAGTATTCCAGGTCGTAGCCTAGTCTATACCCCCTTCTCAAAACACATCGGAATCTCTAAGAAGATAACCGAACAGCAAGAAAGGCATAGATTGACTGAGGTTGCGAAATCCGTTCTCGAAAACAAAGAAGGTGTGATATTTCGTACAGCCGCTTTTGGTGTGGGCGAGGAAACTATAAAAGAAGAGCTCGAGAGTCTTCGTAGTAACTGGAATCAAATAAATGAAACGTTAAGGAGGAGCAGAAAGCCAAAAATTCTTTACGAGGAACCATCGTTTGTCGAATATATACTCAGAGAGAGGCTTACTGAGAACACAAAGGAAATAGTGGTTGACTCCGAGGAACTCTGGCACGATGTCGTCGCAGGAATCAGCAAGTTCAAATCGGGCTTTAAACCAGTTGTAAGGTACGTCGAAGGTGACGCTTTCGCTTCTGAAGAAGTGTATGAGAAAATGAAGATTCTCTACACTAGAATGGTTTCCTTACCTGGAGGAGGGAATATCTACATTGATAGAACGGAAGCAATGACTGTAATCGACGTAAACTCTGCCAGCAATATATCTGGGAATGACGTATCTGAGACTTCATTGAATACTAACCTTGAAGCTGCTTCGGAAATAGCAAGACAGCTAAGACTGAGAAATATCGGGGGAATCGTTGTTATTGACTTCATAGATATGAAGAGCGACGAAGATAGACAGAAAATAATCGGCAGCCTCACCAGTGAATTTAAAAAGGACAAGGCAAGGACCATGATAATGGGATTCACTAGACTGGGACTTCTGGAAATGACTAGAAAGCGATCTACAGCTGCCATCGGATCAAAACTATATTCTTCATGTCCCATCTGTAAGGGAACGGGAAGAATAGAATCTCCAAGGGCTGTATATCAGAGATTGTTGAAGGATCTTGCGCGAGGTTTTCAGGATGAGACCATTAGTGGGGCAACTGTTCAGGTGTATCAAAACATGTCGGGAATCCTAACTCCCGAAAACCAGAAAAACCTAGGCAGAACTTTAAAAAAAGAGATCTCAGTTGGCTTTACATGGCCGATTCCGACTTCTTATGAGGTAAAATTCGTGAAGCAACAAGAAAAGCCAAAGAGACCTAGAAGAAAAACAAAAAAGGAGTCTAAATGACCCCTTTTCTTTTCTGGTGGATGCGACAGGGATTGAACCTGTGGCCTCTTCCGTGTGAAGGAAGCGCTCTTCCGCTGAGCTACGCATCCGCACAGTAAATTCTATCACCGGCCGGGTATGGTGTCAAGGTTGACAGTTGGCTGCGAGATTGCAGATAGCGGTGACGGATGGAAAGAGAGAATGATCAGCTGCAAGATGTAAGCAGCAAGAAGCCGGGGTCGGAGGTTGCAGGTCGTGGAAAGAGCTAAGGACAGAGGTTATCCGTTGACCGTCATCCGTTCTCCGTGAGGGGCAAGCAGCAGATGCAAGTTCCAAGTTGCAGATTGTGAGTTGTAAGAAAAAACAAAATATTGATGTTGTGGATAGCACGAGAATAGGGACTGACGTTCCCCTTTGCCACCGAAGGTGACTGGCTTCTCTTCTCTCGTATTCTCGTAGCGAAGTTCTCGAAAATGATCTTTATCGGTTGATCTTACAAAAAGAACTGAATACCGAGACAATTTTCGACGGAATTAGAGCAAGGGAATGGAGTATAGGGTCTTGGGTGTGGTAAAAAAACGATTTACTCTGCAGTCACCCTGGAGCCTGCCCTAAAATGCTTCTGTTTGGGACTCTTGTTCAGGGTCATCCCGAATT
>WOZY01000014.1 GCA_011620045.1 Mesotoga sp. | reverse complement strand
AAGTGACAATAAAACACACATGGCACCGCATTTCAAAAACGATTCAAATATCTACCACGAACTTATGCGACTTTCATAACTTCTTCCTGCGATTTCTTGCCTTTTGCTGTCAAAGTTGAGTATAATTAAACAAGAGACAATCGACGGGGGCTGGAAGTGACTCCAAAAAATGTGATCGAAATCCTAGGCGCATACGCACGAAGTTTCGGTGAAACGCTAATCGATAGACCAACAATTAATAAGTCGATTCTCACAAGCAGTGTCAGGATCTACAAGTTCCTTAAATGGACAAATATCGTTTGTTCTTTTCTTCTGTTTGTTCCAGTTTTTGCATCAATTGGAGATTTTAATTTACCTCATATAATTGGCTATTTCGTTATAGCATTTCTTGGCTATTCGACATGGATATTTCAAGGAATTACGGGCGTACCAGTCTTCGAAGAGACCCGATTCCTCACATTACTACATCTTGTATTGCACAGTTTCTTTGGAGTTTGGCTTGAATTCTACAACAATTTCGCCCGTTTTGATGACTTTCTTCACATCTTTGGGGGATTTTGGGGAGGATGTTTACTCTTTCCGTTTATTTTCGGTTCAGCAATAGCGTGGTCGAATCTTCCTCCCAGGGCAATTAAATGGAAAGTCTGGCTTTCCGGTATTGCTATTGTCAATATGGCAGGCGTATTCTGGGAGATTGCGGAGTTCGTTTCAGACAAGATTTTCGGCGGCTATCCTGGTTATAGAATGGCTCAAGAGAACAGCCTCAATGACACAATGACTGATTTGATTTACAATAACATTGGCGCGACAATAGGTATTCTGCTGTTCTGGTCATACTTGAGAAAGTCTGCAGACATAAACGCCTTCATGGGAAATATGGGTAAGAAGCTGGACGAGTTCTTCAGAAAGGAGAGTGCTCCAGTACAATAACTATTCCAGTTTCATTTCGGTAGCCAAGACTCCAAGTCCTAGCTCATCATCTTCCAGTTACAATGATTCGATTCTGTTAACCGCAGAACTTGTCCTTTCGCCAAATTGTTCCTCTCCAAATGTGGAAGAAAATTCCTCAAAAGAATCAAATCAAGTTATTTTCGGAATTCGAACCTTTTCGGCATTGACGCTACTCAAGCATGTAAAGGAACTGTGTCTCCTACAAAAAACATTTTTGACTTATCATCCAACAGTCTTTCTTCAACATCTTCCTTCCCAGTTTGATGAGGAGAAAAGGTTCATCAACAATCTCATACTGACTTCCAACAGCTACTCCTTCCCAAGACGCAGCATCAGAATCCCATCCAAGTTATGTATTATACTATAGTTAGTTGCTTTCTTAAGATCATCTACTCTTCTTGTGAGGTGCTAAGGTTTGAGGGAATCTTGGGAATACTACAATGAAATCGCTGGCAGATATGACTACATGTATGAAGAAGCTTACTGGAAGCTCTATCACGTTGTAGTTGAAAGGCTTATTGAAGATCATGTGAAAACGGCGGGCAAGGCTCTTGATCTCGGGACCGGTACGGGAAAGTGGGCTCTTTATCTCGCCGAGAAGGATCATGAAGTTGTTGCTGTTGATCTTGCAAAGGAAATGTTGAAGGTTGCTTCAATGAAGGCAGATATTGCAGATCTGAAAATTGCATTCATCCATTCTAATGCTGAGAATCTGCCATTTGAGAATGAGAGTTTCGATATCGTTCTTGCAATGGGTGATCTTCTTTCGTATGCAAAGGACCCAATCAAAGTGCTCAATGAGTCACATAGGGTTCTCAAAATTGGTGGCTCGCTTCTAGCGACAGTTGACAACGCATGGGCTTTCTTGTATGACTTTCTTTCAAGGGGAGAGTACATGATGGCGAAGAGACTCATCGAGCAAGGTGAAATCCCTATAGGCGACAGATCGGTAAGCAACAAACGCTTTATTACGAAGCCCTATTTCTCAAACGAAATTGAATCCTTTCTTGACGAGACCAGGTTTGATCTCGTCGATATTGCATCGATAGTTGCCTTTTATCCTTACGACGAACATGCTCTGGCAGCCGGAATAAGTGTAGCTGCAGATTGGGAACACAAATATTGTAGGAACCGCGAGACCTTCGCTCGTTCAGAGCATCTCTTCTTTTGCGGGAAAAAGAGGTAGAGAATGGCTAAGAGACGAAGAACCTCTCCAGCACTTGCTATTGGGCTCTTTTTGATAATGATTGCGATAATCGGTTTCGTGTTTTCATTGATAGCTGTAAACAGGGTCGGTCAGATGAAAGCCGAACTTGTGCAGATGCGCAGGCAATATGATGAAGAGCTTCAGGCAATAGAGGACGACTTCAAGGCAAAGCTCACGAGCGTTGAAAGACTGCTCGGGTCGGGTGGAACTCTTGAGCAGTATATCATTGCGAAGAACTATCTTTCGAACACCGCTGTGGATCTCGAAGCAATTATTACAGAAGCGCAGAACGCGAAGGATAGACCGTACTTCAGGATTTTTGTGACGGGAACGAAAGATATCTGGGTTGGGATGAAGAAAGCCTCTACAGACTCAGCCTATTTCTTTCAGAAGAATTTCGCGCCGGGTCTATCTCAAGAGAAATTCTACTATTTTAAGAATCCAGAGATAGAGACCAAGTACACACTAATGGTAGGAAAGGATGCTTATGTAAGAACCGGGGCACCGGAATCGGTGTACTTAATCTTTTTTGGATTCGACTCCGGCAAGCTTGCTAGAATGCCCGCAGTAGAAGTTGCGAATATCACAAGCGCTTTCAATCTTTATATCCCTGGATCATGATTTCGACCTTTTGTTAAGACACATTGCGGCTCGAGCCGCGCCGGCAAGTAAAAAGCGAATCGAGAGGCAATTGTGCTATGGGGTCCTCTTCATTTGCTCCGAGCAAGCCGTTGAGACATGTTACTCCATAGGAGTTGTCTCCCTACGTTTGAAAAGCCCGAGACGCTGTGACAAAGAATCTTTCAGTTTGCGCAGCTTCAGAACAATATGCAAAAAACAGCCTAGGTCTACAAGACTTTATTCACTTCTCAAAGCCTCCACGGGGTCCTTCCTGGCAGCCATTTTTGCGGGAATCAGGCCACCCAAAATCGTCAGTATTACGCTTGCACCTGCTAGACCTATAGCAAAAAGGGGATTCAGATAGGCAACATCTGGTAAGCCAGTCATTCTTTCAATTATTGAGTTCACTGGCAGAATCAACAAGGAGGCGATGAATATGCCCAAAATCCCAGAGAATGCCCCAATTATAAGGTTTTCAGCATTAAAGACCCTGGCAACATCTATTTTTCTCGCACCCAGTGCCCTTAGTATACCTATCTCTTTGGTTCTCTCTGTCACAGAAATGTAGGTGATGATGCCTATCATGATCAGAGAAACCGCAAGAGAAATCATGGCGAAAGACAACAGAACAATCGTTGAGGCGCTCAGCACTCCGTCAAGTAATCCCGTTATAGTAGAAGCAAGATCTATGTAGATCACTCTATCCTCATCACTCTTACCTTCGTTCCAGGCATCAAGATAGTCGAGAACCTTCTGCTTTGATTTAAAGTCCTTTGGATAAAGCACAACCGAAACTGGTGTTTCAAACGCCCCTAGCTTCTGAAGAGTGTTTCTCTTGGTTACGGGAAGGGTGATACCTCCAATTAACCTGGATGTGATATCTGGAGGGATAACTGAAAGAACGTTGAAGAGATCCGAAGCAAACTGCTCTCCAGTTAGGATATTCACATAGAGCTCCTTCTGAGCCTTCACTATCTCCGATTTCATTGCATCTTCTATGAACATCTGAGCAAGGCGATCGGAATATGCTAATCCCTCGTTTAGAACGGAAAACTCAATGTGCTCCTTCGCCCTAATAATTCCAGAAATCTCAAGAAGTATTCCGACTTCACCATAATAAAGCTCCATCAGATCGCTCATTGACGTCTTTGGTGAGAAGCGCATCCCGTTCTTCACGTAGAAATCATTATTATTGACTGCCTTGATTCTTAATCCAACTATGTCTTCAACAGCGATTTTTTCTTTGTTATAGTCTACGCCCAATGCGTGCAGAATTCCCTTGGATACTCTGTTGCCTTGTTTGACAATCATTACAAGATCCGTAGGTTTTCTCGGGAAGGAACCTGCAACCAGATCAAAGTTACTCTCCAGATAACCTGGACTTTCTGGATCCAAGTTCTCAGGATAGGAGGTGAAGTTCACCTGAGTCTGATCAATCGTCTTTGCCATCTCTCCGTATCCAGCAACAAGATTCATGCTAACATGTCGAGTATATGTGAATCCCGAAAGAAGCTTCGGATCTATGCTTTCAACGTACTCAAGATACTCGTCAGACAAATCGTTGTTATGAATCAAAATCTCGTCACTGGTATCATAAGGATAGATAAACACCCCTTCAGGATCGGAAAGTCCCATTTCGGATTCGAAACGTTGGTAATTCTGAGAATCAATATCTACCGTTGTCTGACTGACCATTATAGGGAAGGTCGATAGAGTCTGTGCTTCGAAATCCGCCAATTGTTTACCGAAGCCACTCGATAATGATAGAACAAGAAAGATTCCCACGATTCCTATACTTGAAGCTAGAACTGTAAGCGCAGTACGCCATTTCTTCGTTAGAATATTGGTAGCCGAAAGCTTTAGCGCCGTTGGAAAACTCATTCTTGTCTTCTTGATCTGGAGTTCCGAATGCGGATCGGATTCGTTCACAACTCTGTTATCGGAAGCAATGGAACCGTCACGAAGTATGATCACTCTATCTGCAAATTTCTTCGCGATCTCTTCGTTGTGAGTA
>WOZY01000176.1 GCA_011620045.1 Mesotoga sp. | reverse complement strand
CCTGAACAAGAGAGGCGGGGTCTATGAGATGTATAACACAGACGAACCGGATCACTCACCATCCAAAAGAAGGTTGTACTCAACCCTTCCAATCTTCTACATTTCCTCTCCCGAGAGGCAGATTGGCTTCTTCCTTGATCATCCAGGCTATTCTAGATTCGACGTAGGGTTCGAGATCAGAGACCGGCTGAAGATTGATGTAGAAGGTGACGGTTTTGATCTCTTCATGTTTTTCGAAAAACCCGAAGAGACCCTGAAGGATATTTTCAAGCTCACAGGCAATCCTGTATTCTTGCCCATCTGGTCTTTGGGTTATCATCAATCAAGATGGTCTTACGCAGACGAAAAATCCGTTCTGGACATCGCAAAGGAATTCAGAGACCGGAAGATTCCTTGTGACGCTATATACCTTGATATAGACTACATGGATGAATATAAGGTCTTTACTTGGAACAGGGATCGCTTTCCTGATCCATCCTCGATGATCGATGAACTCTCCAGAATGGGAATGAAAGTTGTCGCGATAATCGATCCAGGCGTCAAGGCAGTCGATGGATACGACGTATATGAAGACGGGATCAAGAATGATTCATTCTGCAAGCGGGAAGATGACAGACCCTTCAAAGCCGCCGTCTGGCCTGGAGAATCGAGCTTTCCCGACTTCCTGAACTCAGCCACGAGAAGTTGGTGGGGAAAGTATTACGATCGTTTAATGAAGAAGGGAATAGCGGGATTCTGGAACGACATGAATGAACCTGCAATATTCTACACGCCGGAATCACTGAAAGAGCTAAGACAAATGTCAGCCGAACTTGAAGACCGTGGAATAGAAACCGAGTTTCTTTTCGGTAGAATCATATCGAAGAAAAAGTATTTTGACTATGGAAATGATTTCACCCAGAGAGATGACAGAGGCATAGTACACCCGCACAGAAAGGTGAGGAACATCTACGGATTCAATATGGCTAGAGCCGCCTACGAAGGTATTAGAAGCTGTGAGCCGGAAAGAAGACCGTTCAACATTACAAGATCATCTTACCCCGGAATTCAACGATACGCCATCCTGTGGACCGGACACCATGATAGCCAGTGGGAGCACCTTCTGAGTGAAATAAGGCTGGTGCAGTCTATTTCACTGGCCGGAGTGAGCTTCACCGGTTGTGATGTGGGGGGCTTCGGAGGCGACTGCAGCGGAGAGTTGCTTGTCCGCTGGACGCAGTTCGGGGCATTTCTTCCTTTTTTCAGAAATCACAGTGCCATTGGCACTAGAAAACAGGAACCATGGGCCTTCGATGAAGAAGTGGAAAGGCTTGTCAAGAAGGTGATCGATCTCCGTTATTCATTACTTCCATACCTTTACTCGATTCACAAGCGATCAGTAGATGGCGAAACAACTATGATAAGACCTCTCGCATTGGTCTGGCCCCAAGACAGGGAGACTTACTATGCCGATGACCAGTTCATGGTGGGTTCGGCGATAATGGTAGCCCCCGTCTATCAAAGGAATTCGGAGGGACGACATGTGTACTTGCCTGGAGGAGAGTGGCTTGATCTAAACAGCAAGAGTATTATCGAAGGTGGCCATATTTGGGTGAGCGCTCCCTTGGACACGATTCCTCACTTTCAAAGGCGGGACACGCTGCTAGTCACAACAGCCAGTACACAGTATGCAGAGAGTGGTTCCTGGGGAGACCTTCATATTACTGGCTTTGTGGAGGAGCGGGCCGAGTTTGATCTATACGAAGACGATGGCTTCACTTACGCCTATGAAATCGGCGAATACTCAATCAAGAAGCTGGTCGTAACCAACACACATAATGGAATCAGGATCGAGGTCCGCCCGCAGAAAGGAACCTTCATATGTAAGGAGAGAATGCTATCGTTCAAAATATATGATGGCTCGGGGCTTCATGAAGCAAAAGTCTCCGATTCTCCTGCTGGTTGCGAGATTCTAGTAGAGTAGTCTGAAATCAAAGTATGGAAGGAGTCTCATGTTCTGGAGCATGACTCCCATTCTGATGGCTAATGGGTATGCTGCGTAGAGATAGGCAGTCTCGAATTTGTATATTGCCAATCTCCAGGAAAAAGCGTTTCCAATCAGCATGTCAATTCTTGCTCCTATTCCTTCTTCCGAAAGATGGGCGAGATTCAAGAAATTAATTCCTCTCCTAGAAACAGCATAATCGGTAGAAACCGAGAGTCCGACAACAATATTGGAAGTATCTCTGAAGTCCCACAGTTCAACCGGTACAAGAGAAGGATCCACGCCAAAAGTTACTCTTGAGAAGATAGTAGAATCGATCGTGAATCCGCCTTTCTTCCAGTCAAAATCAACGTTTATTCCTACATCTACGAGATTCGATGTCGCCGTCTGAGTATCTCTAATGTTTATCAGAGTCTCCAGCGAAGCCTGACCGCCATAAAGAGCCGAAGAATCTTGAAGAATCGCATTAACCGATCCAGAGACTCGCAGAGGGTATTCAAATCTGGCCCTCCAGCCGAAAGAGAGTTTCGGGTTTATTCTGTACTGTCTGTAGGCATCCAAAGATGCCTCTGGCCTTAGATCCGAAAACGCAACTGAGAGAGCAAAATCGACGGGGGCGTAATCTTTACTGAGGAGTTCCATGTGAAGACCCGGTTGCATCGTTTCGAAATCGAATGAACCTCCCGCAATGAGTTCGTTGTGAAACGTCAGGTCGGTGAATAGCACTGATAATCCTTTGTATGGGATCGGCGATATGAACTTCCAGTTTGCAAAACCATCATACTTAGTCCCCTCTACGGGTCCAGCAGCGCGAAAATCAATTTCGCTTGCATCCAGTTCAAAATCGACAGGCTTAGCCTCGGAGGCCTGGAGCAGTTTGTTGCCCTGCAACTGACCCGCGGCAACAAAGCCATCTCTAGTTCTGGCAGGTTCCCTGACGTACCTCGTAAAGGAGGCCTGACCGGACATCTTTCCTCCCGGTGTCAGGAGATAAATACTGCTTCCGATACCGTTTTGAACGGAAATCAGAAACCCTTCAGCCGTCCAGCTGCCGATTGAAAAATCCTTGGCTACCGCGTAGAAGCTTAGACTCTCGTCGATTGAAGAATATAGCGCCAGATGCTTACTTCCTTGAACATTCACTCTGAATGCGACCAGAGTTCCGTCAAGAGAAGCTCTGAGGTTGTCAATCTGTATTTCAGCGCCGGCAGAAGATTCAAAGATCGGCGTAATCCTCTCGTTTCTAAGAGAAAGAATCTCTACAGAAGGGATTCCGAAGTTGTTCTTCAAAACTACCAGGCGGTCCTTACCAAGAAAGTCAATCCCCAGAAGATGAGCGTGTTTTGTCCTTTCTAATCTTCCTTCTCTGAAGAAATATAGCCTTGTCTCAGATACTTCGCTTTCGAAAACAAGAAGTGCTATTTCATTTTCGAAGACCGAAAAATCAACTATCTCCATCGTTGTATTGAGGATTTCAGTCTCTTCCCTGTACAGGGAATAACATCTCATCTCTCTATCGTAAGCGAGATAGTACAATTCGCCTGAATAAGTCTTTGGTCTGAAGTGACTAACAAATTCCTCGATTTTCTGAGAGAATCTGTTAATCGTCGGGGTTTCAACTTCCATCCATCTACGAGTCTGAATCTCTATGAATTCTGCCTTCAATTCCTCATAACTCTTTTCATAAACCATTCTGAAAGCGGCTTCAACTCCGGCGAATCCAAGAAGCCCCGACTTTATTCTGACAAGTTCCTGAATGCTTTCAAAACCATAGGTCTCATATAGAAATGTCAAGAACGCATAACCGTAATTGTAATAGGCCTCTCCCCCAATGCCGCTATGACCAGATACTACGGTCTCCTCGAGGAAGGGGTCCTCTCTATCAAGTTGATCCCAAAGAAAAGGCAAGCGTCTGTAATCGTATTCATAAAGGTCTCCAATAAGTTCGCTCCCTAGTTGGGCAAAGCCTTCGGTGAACCACATGGGCTGAAGGGCGTTAGGAAGGTAAAGTCTTGAGAAATAGTTCCTCAGAAAGTTTCCTACTGGAGCCGTTGCGGTCATCTGAAAAAGATGAGTAAGTTCGTGAGTGATTACTTCTTCCAACCAGAAGCCGTCATTTCTGTAGGGATAGTCGAGACCGATCGTCATTATGTAGATTGATTCCATGATTGGATTTGCCAGACCGTTTGAACGATCCTCGTAGCCTCCAATCAATATGGAGATCTTGTCTCTGAAAGGGTTTCCGAACAGCTCGCTCAAGCCAAGAAAGGTGTTTTCTGCAATCTCTTCAATTTGGGAAACCGAGCCGGCCACTTCGTTATGGTATATATAAACAAAGTGCTCTGATTCATGCTTTAACCAGTCCAGATCTCTGAATGAGTAACCACTTACGATGACCGAAATCAGCAGAGCAAAAAACAGAATATACCTTCTGAGCAAAACAACACCGCCTTCATGAAAAGGAGATCACTACTATTATAGACTATGCAAAGGCGACAAAGCCCTAAGGGGTAATGCATCACAATTAAATCTACTCAAGAGACATATTGACACCCTTCGATCTGATGTATATAATTATAGCTGCAAGGGAGCTGGTATAGGTGACAGAGAAAGAAATAAGCGCAAGACTTTTCAAAGCCTTTTGTGACGCAAATAGGCTAACAATTTTAGATTTGCTTAAAAGTGGAGAGAAATGCGCCTGCGATCTGCTCGACGATTTACAGATTGGGCAACCAACACTATCTCATCACATGAAAATACTTTGCGACGCTGGAATTATTCAAGCGCGTAAAGAGGGGAAATGGACATATTATT
>WOZY01000312.1 GCA_011620045.1 Mesotoga sp. | reverse complement strand
CTGCAGAAAACGAAGTGATCATGATTGCCTCATCTGGAAACTACAACTCTTCCAGTCCCTATTACCCCGCTTCTTATGAAGAGGTCATCTCCGTTGGCTCAGTGGATAGGTCTCTAGTCAGAGCGAATTACTCAAATTATGGACCATATCTTGATCTTGTCGCTCCGGGAGGTTCGTCATCCTCACAGATATTGAGCACGGGATACTCATCCAATGAGGGAAACACCTATTCGGCAATGTATGGCACTTCGATGGCGGCGCCACATGTAACGGGGCTTGCAGCTCTCCTGATGGCAGAAGGATATGCAGGCAGAGATTCTTCTGGCGAAGAGATAATCAGGAAGATTCTTCGGGAAACGGCCCTTGATCTAGGAGATTCGGGATGGGATCAGTACTATGGATACGGCCTTATTCAGGCATTCGATGCTCTAAACTTCAATGAAGAGCGGAGACCTCTCTTGGTCCAAATCCTCTCCACTTCGGGCCAGATTCTGAAGGAAGCCGAAGTTGAGGTAGACGGTTCATTTTACGTAAGTGGACTCACAGAAAATTACATCAAAATAAGGGTCTGGAGAGATTTCAATGGAAACAAAGAGATCGACAAAGGAGATCTGATAGGGTATTTCGGCAATGGAGCGATTAATCCAGCCCAAAGCTGGAATCCATCTTTCAACGATGCGCAGAGGCTAGATTTCATTGAAAGCGGTCACTATGACCTTGATAGTGCCATATATTTCTTTCCGATAATCTGACCAACTACCGAAGAATGAAAAAGACCCCTGTGGGGTCTTTTCTGAAAACTCTTTTAGTCTATAGGCTGGTTGCCAGAACTCTTACCGGTGTAGAATTTACCAGGTTGTCAGTGACTGGGCAACGATCTTCCACAGCCTCGACCCATTTCTTGAGTGTCTCTTCATCTGCATCGGTGTCAACTCTCATCTCTGCGGTTATCTCCTTGTAACCCGCTCTGTCTTCATACGATTTACCAAGAAATCTGGCCGGGTTCAGCGGGCCATAAACGTCGATCTCCAGCTTATCTATCTGAAAGCCCATCTCATTTGCTACAAGATATCCGACTACGTTCAAACAGCCGGCCAACGCGGCCAAAACATACTCGACAGGATTGGCACCCTTATCGTCACCACCGAGATTTGGTGGCTCATCAACGATCATAGTGAAATCTCTTGCTTTTACGGCAACTCTCGCCGGACTTTCCGAAACTGCTCTTACTCTGAAATTCGCATCTGGCATATACTTTCCTCCTAAATTGTTATATCTTTCACAAACATTATAACAGGATTGGAACCTTCTCATTTAAGCCGATATAAATTATCCGTTACATACTCACAAGAATGACGGACCAAAGCTGCAAAAAACAATGAACAGAAGTCCGCTCGCTATCTATCTCCTGACTGTGAGCTCTAATACTGAAGTATTGCTCTCGTAAGAAATGATATGGATGGACAGATCGTTGTCTGAAGCGAGAAACATGAAGAAAGACGAACATGAAAGAAAGATCTCTCTTCATAAGTCAAGAAACTCTGCCTGAACACAGATCTTGGGCCAACATCTTACAACATACGTGACATCAAGAAAGATTGAACTCGCGCAAAACTCTTCATTTACCGATATTCACTGCGATTCACTTTTTTCTTATCTTGTATCCGTCTCGTTCGTCTAGAACTTCATACCCCTTTTCCGAAATCAGTTCCCTCAGTTCATCTGCTTTCTTCCAGTCCTTGTCCCTTCGAGCCTGATCCCTCTGGTTTGCAAGCTCGCTTACTTCTTTGGGAATTACCTCAGTTTCGATTTCAGAAAGACCTAGCGCAAGAACTCTGTCGAATTCGTCGATCAAAGAGAGCTTTTCGCCAGGGCGGAGATCCTCGCTGTCAACGACCTTCCACAACACAGCGAGCGCCCTAGGTGTATTCAGATCGTCGTTTATTGCTTCATGAAATTCATTCAGAAGTAATGAATTGGGTTCACTAACTGGTGCTTCTGATTCCTTCAGTTCTCCTATCTTAGTGGCAAGCTTCTTCATGGCGCTTTTCGCTCCATCAAGAGCCTCGAGCGTGAAAGCCAACTGCTTCTTGTAGTGAGCTCCCAGAAGGTAGTATCGATACTCTGCAGGATCGTAACCCTTGTCGATCAGCGTCTGCAAAGTAATGAAGTTACCCAGGGATTTGGACATCTTCTCTCCTTCACCAATCACAAGGAACTCCGAATGGAGCCAGTAATTTACCCATTCATGACCGAAAGCGGCCTCGCTCTGGGCAATCTCGTTTGTGTGATGAATCGGAATATGATCTATGCCGCCCGTATGGATATCGAATCTTTCACCGAGGTACTTCGAAGACATCGCAGAACACTCGATATGCCATCCGGGGAAACCTCTGCCCCACGGAGAATCCCACTGCATAGCATGGCTATCATACTTGTAGCGAGTAAACCACAGGACGAAATCAAAGGGGTTCCTCTTATAGGGGTCGCTTTCCACTCTAGAACGCATCTTGTCCTCATCAAGCTTAAGCCTTGCCAGCTTGCCATAGTCCGGCAGTTTCGAAGTATCGAAATATACATTCCCACCAGCAACATATGTGTATCCGTTGGATTCTATCTTGCGTATCATCTCAATCATATCGTCTACGTGCCTGGTTGCTCTGCAGGTGACAGTTGGCAAGATGATCCGCAATCTCTTCAGATCGTCGAAGAAAGCCTTGGTATAGAAGTCCACTATCTCCCAGACGGTTTTCCCCTCGCGTCTTGCACCGGCTTCCATCTTGTCCTCGCCTTCGTCTTCGTCTCCCGTAAGATGGCCCACGTCAGTTATGTTCATTACGTGTCTCACTTTGTAGCCGTTGAAAAGAAACATCCTCTTGAGGGTGTCGGCAAAGACGTACGCCCTCAGGTTGCCAATGTGAGCGAAGTTATAAACTGTGAGTCCACAAGTATATAACCCAACCTCGCCTTCCCTTAGCGGCTTGAAGACTTCCTTTCTTCGGGACATTGTGTTCGTAAGTAGTATTTCCATTCTCTGCCTCCCCTCCTTCCCCAAAACTGAGCTATATGTTCATTATAAGATCGTTTCTGGTTTTCATCTCTTCCGTTTTCGGCCCATATGAGATGTAGTCAATCTCGACACCGGTTTCTCTTTCGATAAAAGTCATATACTTCAGGAAGTTTATGTGATCAGTAACGGGCCATCCACTAACAGTTTCGTAAATTGGTTTTGCTCTGAAAAAATCATACGAAGTAGAGGGCAATTCCTTAACGACTCCATCAACATCATACGCCACACAGACTTTCACTTCATCTAGTCCGTTCAATACGTCTCCTTTCGTTATAACAAAACCCGTAAGACCAGACCTTATTTTTGCATATCTCAGAGCGGGAAGATCCAGCCAACCTATCCTTCGTTCTCTACCCGTTGTTGCGCCGAATTCCTTTCCTCTTTCCCGCAGAAGCCCACCTACCTCGGAGAGCTCTTCTGTCGGAAAGGGGCCAGCTCCTACTCGCGTTGTGTAGGCTTTGAGAACCCCGTAGACACTGTCCAGTTCAAAAGTAGAGAAACCTACCGAGGATACCCCATGAGCCATACATGCCCCCGATGTCACAAAGGGATATGTTCCGAAATCCAGGTCCAGAAGAACACCCTGAGCTCCTTCAAACAAGACGGAAGTACTCCTGAAGACTCTATACATATCTACTGCACTTGTGAAATTGACGCTGAGCCTTTCAAGCTCAGCTCTAAGACCTTGCAAATAGACCAACATTTCCTCTATGGAGACAGCGAAATCCCTGTTATACTTGCTTCGCTTCATGTGATATATCGTTTCGAGTCTTTCTCTCAAGAGTACCTCGTCAAAGAGAACGAAGAGTTTCAACCCCTCTCTTGATGCCTTATCTGTATAAGCAGGTCCTATCCCTCTTCCCGTTGTCCCAATCGGTACCTTGCGCATCCTCTCAAGCAATAAGTCTTCTTCTTTGTGCCAAGGAAGAACGATGAAGGCTTCGGGATCAAGATAGAATCTACTGGAGATGCCCGGGAACTCTCTTTCCAGGATTTTCAGTTCTTCAATCAACTGCCCAACATCTATTACCATTCCTGCACCTAGAAAGCCCTTCGAATCAATCACGGGATTTATTGAGGGCAAAAGATGGTTCACATACTTTTTATCACCAACATAGATAGTGTGACCGGCATTTGCGCCACCGGAAAACCTTACTATCCACTCAAAATCCCTGGAAAAGTAATTGACAACCTTTCCTTTTCCTTCATCGCCCCACTGGGCTCCAACAACGGCCAGTTTTTTCACTCAGTCAACCTCCATTAAGAACTCTCTCAAATACGCAATTAACGTTTCTCAAAAAATACTCAGGACTGAAAAGTCTACCAATCTCTTCTGAATCCATCAGCCCGGCGATTACTTGATTAGTTAGAACCAACTGTTTGAAATCAAGATTGCCATTCCAGCAATCCATTGACAACTCCTGAACCAATTGGTAAGCTTCCTCTCTCGACATACCTTTTTCAATCAGGGCCAACATGACCCTCTGGGAGAAAACAAGATTCCTGGAGGCTTTGAAGTTTTCTCTCATTCTTTCGGGATAGATAACAAGATTGCTCACCAGATAAACAGACTTCTCAGCCATATAGTAAAGAAGCATTGTCGCATCCGGCAGGACTACTCTCTCTACACTGGAATGGGAGATGTCCCTTTCATGCCAGAGGGCAATATCTTCTAGTGAAGCACCTGCGTAACTTCTTATCAAACGTGCCATACCGGTGAGCCTTTCAC
>WOZY01000155.1 GCA_011620045.1 Mesotoga sp. | reverse complement strand
CCGGTTGCTGGATCCTGACTAATATACTCTTCCATTCCAAGAGGTCCCAGTACTGCATCATAGTACTCGGTGTATTCGATTAACCCCTTGTATGCCTGAAAAAGTCTGTAGTACGGCGAAAACCTGACTGAGGGATCGTCGGGATGAGCCAACCCGAAGTAGAACATCGGATCGTAGAATATTCCTTCCCTTACATACCGCCTTTCTTCCAGTGCAGGAGGGACATCTCCGTTGACGTAAAGCTGATAGACAGGATTCGCGGAAGTGTAGTCTGGAGCTTTTCTAAGCTCCATGATATCACCCGGTTTCCCGACCAACCGCTTAACATACTTTACATGACCCCTGTACTCGGCAGGGGCAAATAGGTCCATGAATTTATCAAAACCCCGCAGGTACTTCTGAGACTCAATATCTATATAAGGTGTCCAGAACACGACGATATCTCCATAATCCGGTTCTCTGTATTCGTAGGTGATTTTTTCCACGAATAGTCTAGCAGGCGGATTTATGGTGGGTATCATTGAACCTGTCGGAACGAGCATTGTCTCAAAAACAAACAAACGAATTATCGTACCAAAGACAACAGCATAAAGAATCGCCTTTCCCCACTCCTTAACTTCGTGGAGAAAGCGCGATTCCTTCTTGTTAGAAACCTTTTCCGACTTTTTGGCAGGCACTTAGCCTCAGTCCCTTTTCTCTTTTATCTTTACCTTACCCTTCACGTCCCTAATGTAGTAGATCTTCGCTTTTCTAACCTTTCCCCTTCTGAGAACTTCTATCTTCTCGAGAGACGGGCTTGTGAACGGAAATATTCTTTCAACTCCAATTCCTGCCGCTCCAACTCTTCTAACGGTAAAAGATTTTCCGGTTCCACTGCCTCTGATTCCCATAACAATACCCTCAAAGGCCTGTATCCTTTCTTTGTTACCCTCTTTGATCCTAACGCTTACCCTTACCGTATCGCCCGGGCCCATCTTTGGCAGGTTGTCCCTCAAATGCTCATTTTCTAGAGATCTTATGTACTGATCCATCTTAATCCCTCCTAACATCTATTGTATCTTCATGAATTAATCTATCTAAAACTATTGCAACTGCTGCTCTCACAGAGAGGTGGTTGAAATCTGAATTCGCTCTAAGCGGTTCAAGAGCATAGTCGCAAATCTTCTCGATTTCACCGGGTAAGCCCCAGCTCGTTCCAAAAAGAAGAAGATGTGGCTTCTTGCTCCCGACAATAATGTCTCTCATAGCTCCATAACTGAATCTGTCTCTTCCCCTTTTGGCAGAGGTGAAAACAAGAGCAGGTCTCTGCCCTTCTATCTCTTCTATTTCTTCAAGAACATCTTCAATGTACGATGCCCTCCTAACAACCGTCAACGCTTCACTTCTGCTTGGATTGTACTCTTTTCCAAACTCCTCAAGCCAGTAACTGAGGACGTTATCGACGATTTCCCGCTGTGCAGGAAGATTGCTTACCACGAAATAACCCTTCAGATTGTAAGTTCTGCAAGTGCGGGAGATATCGTGAACATCGAGATTTGTAACGGCGCTCGAAACGATATTGCCGTGCCTTCCCAAAACCGGGTAGTGAATCAAAGCAAGATATATGTTATTCAACATCCTTTTTCAGCTCCTTGAAGAGCATAAGTAAGGCCTTCTTATCAGATAGATCAAACTCATGCTTCAGAAAGATATCCGGCCTTCTTTCGATTGTCCTCCTTAAACTCTCCATTCTTCTTTGAATCTCAATCATCTCGTGATTGCCACTGAGAAGCACCTCGGGCACTTTCATGCCGTTCACTTCTCTAGGCCTTGTGTAATGCGGGTGATCAAGGAGTTCAGAGAAAAAGGAATCATTAATGACTGATTCCATGTCTCCAACTACCCCTGGTATGAATCTCGAAATAGCTTCTATCATAAGTAAGGCGGGGACTTCCCCACCGCTAAGCACGAAGTCGCCAACCGAGAGTTCTTCATCGACTACTTTCATAACCCTTTCATCGATCCCTTCGTAACGGCCACAGATGAAGGTAATATGATTGAGTTTGCTGAGTTCAAGAGCCTTTTTGTTGTCAAAGACCTTTCCTTGAGGAGAAGGGTAGATTGTGTATGGCCTGCTACCTTCTGCAAAACGACTCGCAACTGCCCTTAGAATCGGCTCCGCCTTCATAACCAGACCGCTTCCTCCGCCGAATGGATAGTCGTCGGTAGTCCTGTGGCGATCATCTGTGAAATCTCGAATGTCTACGGCTTCAAAAACGATTATCTCATTCTCTATCGCTCTCGAAATTACACCCCAGCTAAAAATCGTTTCGAAAAGCCGCGGGAATATAGTCAAAACATCTATCCTCATTCAGGTTTAACCTCTTCAAATTCCAAAGACCTCGCAATAATCGTCTTGTCATCAAAGTTTAGCTCGATAATACAGTCCCTTATCATAGGAATTAGTTCTTCTCGGATAGAAAAGTCTTTCTCGGTACGAACAACAACCATTACATCATTCGAACCAGTTTCAATGATATCGTCTACGATACCAATGAAGCCCCTATTCTCATCAAAGACTTTGCAACCAAGAACCTGAAAGTAATAATACTCTCCTTCTCTCAGTTCTGGCAAGATCTGGACTTCGATGTAGAGATGAAAGCCAGCAAACCTTTCTGCCTGAGCCATCGAATTGATGCCCTCGAAATGCAGAATCCATCCTTTTGTTGCTCTACGGGCTCTGTCGATCGAAGCTGTGAAATGTGAGCCCGTCTTCTCGTTGTAGAGAAGAACCTTCCCAACCTTCCTGAAGGCATCTCCATCTTCAAGGGAAACTTTCACCTTCATTTCGCCGTGAAGACCATGGGGCTTTACTATCCGCCCGATAGGAATCATGTCTTCCAGAATATCGTCTTTCAAATCGCTCATCTGACCACCTTTAGAATGAAACTTTCCTTTGATGAGCCGGCAAGAGCGTTGAGAAGTACGTTGATTGACTTGATTGTCCTGCCATCCTTTCCAATAATCTGGCCAACATCTTCTTCTGCGGCAGCAATTTCGAAGACCGTGTTCCCATTTTCATCGACAGCCTCTGAAACGGTTATCTGATCGGGTTCTCTAACTATTCCCTTCAGAATGAGTTCAAGTACTTCCCTCATTACTCTGCTTTCTCTCCGGCTTCCTTGACGTACTTGAGTTCGTGAACTTTCTTCATAACTCCGAATTTCGAAAGAATCGATCTTGCAGTTTCTGTCGGTTGAGCTCCCTTCATAATCCAGTCCACAGCCTTATCAACATCGACGCTCATGATACCAGGATCTCTTATAGGATCATAGAACCCCAGAGAGTCAATATATGCTCCGTCTCTACGCTTCTGAGAATCGACTACAACAAGCCTGTAAAAAGGCCTGTTTCTTCTACCCATTCTTGTTAGCCTTATCTTTACCATTCTTTGCGTACACCTCCTGATTCTCTAATATTTAAAATGGAAATCCTTTCATGCCTTTTAGAAGTTTCCCTTTCCTGCCAAACTGTTTCATCATACTCTTCATTTGATCATATGATTTCAAGAGCTTATTCACATCCTGAATTGATGTTCCGCTTCCTCTCGCTACTCTCTGTTTTCTCGAGTAATTGAGCAGCTTTGGATTTCTTCTCTCCTGTGCAGTCATCGAATGGATTATCGCCTCTGTTCGCTTCATGCTTTTTTCGCTTCCTGCCAAATCTACATCTTTTGGTGCACCGGGTATCATTTCCATAATGTCTGCGATCGATCCAAGCTTCTTGATTTCCTTTAACTGATCCAAAAAGTCCTCAAGATCAAACTTGTTCTTGAGGAATTTCTCTTCCATCTCTTTCGCCTTTTCCTCGTCTATATTAGTCTGCAGCTTATCTACAAGAGATAATACATCTCCCATTCCAAGTATCCGTCCAGCAACTCTGTCAGGATGAAAAGCTTCAATCCCATCGGGCTTTTCAGAGACTCCAATGAATTTCACTGGCTTACCCGTCACGTGTCTTATGGATAGAATGACACCGCCTCTTGCGTCTCCGTCAAGTTTGGTTACTACAAAACCCGAGAGTTCCAGCGCCTCGTTAAATGACCTTGCGGAGTTAACAGCATCCTGACCGGTCATCGCATCAACGACCATGAGAATCTCATCGGGCTTGACCGCAGCAACGATATCTTTTAGCTCTCTCATCATAGCGTCATCAATGTGAAGTCTTCCTGCAGTATCAAGAATCACGACATCATTTATGTTCTTGACTGCCTGCTGCATTGCTTCTTGTACTATACGAAGAGGGTTCTTTCTATCTCCTGTGAAGACAGGCATATCTATCTGTTTCCCCAACTGTATCAACTGCTCTATAGCCGCCGGCCTGTATACATCTGCAGCGACAAGAAGCGGTTTCCGGCCTTCTTTTCTCAAAAGAGTACCGAGCTTTGCCGTAGTGGTTGTTTTTCCGCTTCCCTGGAGTCCCACCATCATGATCTTGGCAGGCTGACTCGAAAGCCTCAGCGGAACGTTTTTTTCACCTAGCATCTTTATCAGTTCATCTCTCACAACTTTGATGAACTGCTGATCCGGTGAAAAAGATTTCAGTACCTCTTCACCAAGGGCCTTTTCAGTTACACCGCTAATGAATTCCTTGACTACCTTGTAGTTAACGTCTGCCTCTAAAAGCGAGAGTTTGACCTGCTTAACGGCTTCTTCTATGTTTTTTTCCGAAATTCTCCCCTTTCCACTCAGCAACTTAAATGCTCTGCCGAGTTTATCCTGGAGATTTTCAAACATCTAAACACCTCCACAGCTTGAAAAGTATACAACGCGTCTGAGCGT
>WOZY01000074.1 GCA_011620045.1 Mesotoga sp. | reverse complement strand
GAGTAGAACAGGAATCTCTAAAATTTGAATCAAGATTGATCCGACAGACTCCTTCTGAAAGACTTGAAGAGATCTGGCCCCAATATGAAGAGCGGTTGAAAAACAGAAAGGCTTTGGAATGAAAGAGATAGGATACTGAGTATCGTACGAATTCGTTGGAGGTGAAAAGATGTTTGGACTTGCGATTATTCCTTTAATTATCGGCATCACGGTGATTGTGGGACTTGTCATGTACTTCACGATTGCGAGGTGAAAGGAAAGGCAAAGATTTATAAGCGAGAATAGGTCTTTTTACCTTAATCCCGGTTAAGTGAACGCCTTTTCTGACTTATTGCCATGAATGGTATCTTTCGGGTGTCTTTGCTCTTCCATCTTAAACTACTGTCCCTCAAACATTCGGAGCGACTGAAGGGCAGCTTGATCCAATAGTAAACCTACTCTAGAGAGGTATCTCGAGTCTGCAGAATACCCTCATCATTGATTCTGAGCTACATTCCTTCCGAGGCCAAGTGTATTCGGACGTATGCATCCTCGCCCCACACTGCAGAGAAACGGTTCTGGGAGTAGTAGGCCGCCCCCTGTTGGAGCAGCCCATCCTTACAGGGTATAAAGACCTGGACACCGTATTTCCGGGCGAGTTTGCCGATTATTTCGGCTTCGTGTGCGAGAACTTCCGTTTCATGTATGATCTCGCCGTGTGCAGTGCCTCCAGTATCGACTTTCTTTGGTCTTCGCTCAGTCTCTTCCAAGTGGTCTCGCTAATTGGCGGGTTTACCGATTCGATTTGATGGCCGGTAAGTATTATGGTCTTTATCGAATCGATGCACTCTTCAGCTGTCACGATTCGAGGAGCATTTCAGCGCCCTGAATCGAGCCGCAGCTCATCGCATCTTTGAGAGTGCTCTGACCCATATAAACGGGAGATGCACCAAGAGCTTTGCAGGCGTCGAATGAGCCCTGGTAACAGCTCGAGCAGAGTCTCAGTCCCTCCAGTTGCGAAGGATCTTCGATACCGCTGATGGTTTCGTTCAAGAAGAGATGATGACTTCCACTGTATCAGTTGTCGAGCACCCTTACTCCGGAGTCTGCTGCGGCTCTATCGAGAAGCTCTGCCATGATTCCACTATTCATAGCCTTATCCATGTGCTCCACGTCCTCAAAGAGGTAAGCGGCGGAGAAGATCGAGAGTTGAGGAAGAAACAGGGAGTCGGCAATCGTACACAGGCTGCAGTCAAATGTCCTCACTTCTGTTCCACTGATTACAGCGGAAAGAAGTTCTTCGGGACTGTAGTTACTAGTATGAAAGATCCTGACGTAAATGTCGCCTCCGCTGAGAGTGTTTACGATGCTTGCGAAGACCTTCATCGCTTCAACTTTCACATCATCCACGGGAGCGGATATGAAGGCGCTTATGAATACGCTCAACTCCTCTTCTTCCTCCCCTTCTCTGTAGAAGCCTCTGATCTCCATGTTTTCTTTTTTCAGAGAATCCTCTTAGAATATCTCTTCATTTACAGGCTCATACATCTCGTCTGTCGGTTCTTCGGAAAAGACCGATCCACCAAGCAGTATTAGTGAGACTAAGAGAAAGACTGATAATGCCTTCATTCTTCTCATGTAATCTACTCCCGGGGCCAGTTAGGCCTCTGATCGGTTCGATCGCTTTTTGTAAGGACAATGTATACCATCGGTTTTTCCTATCGCAGCGAGAATATATCCTCCGAATGAGCAACTGAAGGGGTACATTTGCTTCTAAGTTGATGGGAACACTTAAGAAGAATCCTGTAGACAGAATCCGTTAGCGATCCATTCTTTGCATGCCTAACAACTGCCCTCGATTAGTGTATTATGATAGCAGGTCGTCTCTGAAATGGAGGGTTTTGGTTGAGATTCAGAAGTTCCGAAGAAAGAGCGAGGGCAATGGGGACGATGAAGATCTCTTCGCTTCTGGTAGGTCTTTCGATTCCTTCGATTATTGCAATGCTTACAAATGCCATCTATAACTTAGTTGACACATTCTTCATAGGGCGGATAGGTACAAGCGCTGTAGGTGCAGTTGCGGTTGCCTTTCCCATATTTAACCTTATAGGGGCAGTTGGCCTGACGTACGGTGTGGGAGCCGCTTCATATGTTTCGCGTTTACTGGGAGCCGGTGAGAAGCAACAGGCGGATAAGGCCGCTTCAACGGCACTGTTTACAAGTCTGGCAACAGGAATCGCCTTTGCTCTTCTCGGATTGATGTATTTGGACCCCCTATTAACTGCTTTTGGAGCGACCGAGACAATTATGGGATACGCAAGAGAATATACCATGATAATCATTATGGGATCGATCTTCACCATGATGAATATGACGATGAATAGTCTTGTAAGAGCAGAGGGCAATGCGCAGAGATTTATGGTTGCAATGGTATCTGGAGCACTACTGAATGTTGCTCTGGATCCGATATTTATCTTTGGTATTGGAATGGGAATAAAAGGAGCCGCTGTAGCAACGGTAATCTCTCAGTCAGTGTCTACGGTGATCATTCTCGAATACTTCGTCCGTAAGAAGAGCTTTACTAATCTTTCGATAAGACTGTATAGATTCTCGCTTCATATATATTCGGAAATCTTCAAGATAGGGCTTCCAACATTTTTGCGTCAGTCTCTATCAAGTTTTTCGGTTGCGCTTCTTAACAATGCTGCAGGGGCTTTTGGAGATCATGCAGTTGCCGCTGTCGGGATTACGATGAGAGTATTGATGCTTGGGATGATGGTTCTTTTTGGTTATGGACAAGCCTTTCAGCCGGTTGCCGGTTATAACTACGGCGCAAAGAAGTTTTCAAGGGTATTTGAAGCACTAAAATTCTCCACGCTTGTTACTACAGTTTTTGCGACTTTTTTTGCCATCATTGGTATGATTATTCCCGGTTCGATTGTAAGCATTTTCAGTAATGATCTCGAAGTAATAGATGTAGGTTCAAGAGCCTTAAGAGCGGTATCTATCTTTTTTCCGTCCTTTGGTTTTGTCATAACCTTCACGGTTCTTTTCCAGGCTTTAGGCAAGGGCTTCTCAGCGGGTTTGCTTTCGATGTCCAAGCAGGGATTATTTTTAATACCCGCGATTATTGTGTTGCCTCGATTCTTTGAACTTAACGGAGTCATCTATGCGCAGACGGCTGCAGATTTCTTCACTCTCTTCGTTGCTGCAATCCTGGCAATGATGATAGTTAAGAAACTCAAGGCACAAAGTAAGGAATTTTCGCTGGCAGAGTAGTAAAGCTGGTTTTAGAAGACCACCGGCGGATGACCATCTTTTATGAAGGCCCACGACATATCCTTTGAAGTGTGTCCAATGCCGATATTCCCATACCTATCGATTGCTATTAAGCCGCACTCACAGTCGAAGTATCTGGCTCTCTCGAGAGCGATGTCGACGGATTTTTGCGCAGGATACTGTTCCATGAAGAAGGCGACCAGCCTGCTCAGAGTGAGCTTCATAATCTTTTCTCCATGACCCGTTGCAGAGACTGCACCGAATGAGTCCGCGTAGGTTCCTGCGCCGATAATGGGAGTATCGCCGACCCTTCCGAAACTCTTCATTGACATTCCGCCTGTCGATGTCCCTGCAACCAGTCTTCCATGGTCATCAATGGCAACAGCTCCACAGGTGGAGTGGTACTCTTGTGCTTTTCTGGCCAGCGAGATGCTTTTCCCGAAACGTGTTTTTTCGCCTCTTTCAATTCTTTCTAGTTCAGCCTTCCACTGGTTAAATCTGTGAGGAACAACGAGGGTTTCATCTCTGGGAAATTCAAGTACTTTAACAAATTCCTCCAGTTCGGCTCCTGCGAGCAAAACATGATCCGTCTGTTCCATAACAGCTCTAGCCACTTCTATCGGATGGAGTACTCTTTTCAGTCCAGAAACTGCTCCCGCATTCAGATTGTTGTCCATTATCGCGGCGTCCATTTCAATCTGGCCATTGTAGTTAAGTACTGATCCCCTGCCGCAATTAAATGTAGGGTTCTCTTCCATCTTGGACACGGCAGCTATAACGGCTTCTTCAGAGCTGTTTCTTTCTTCAAGGGTGGAGTACCCATGTATGACTGCCTCTTCCACTCCTCTCCTGTGTTCATCGAAGTCCTTGTCACTCTTGAAGCTTCCTGTACCGCCGTGTACAATGATGGTCTTCATGCCAACACCCCGTTCCAAATGGATAATGGGTCTTAAAAGAAAAGAGAACATTCCTTGTTAAACTAAAGAACAAGAAAGCCACGAATGGCAAAAAAGTAATTCCCCACTTCGATTCCATCGAATTTCTTAAGACTCAAGCAGACTCATAAAGCTTTTTACTTACACCAAACCTATTTCTACCTGTCCTCCATCCTTATAGCTCTGTATCCTCTTTCCTCCACTTCAAATAGCTTTTTCATTTCCTCCATACCCGTCTGTTTCTCACTCAGGATAATGAAGTTCCCTATCATTTCCGCTACTGCAACGGGGCCGACGAAGGAATTCCCAAACAGAAGTGAGTTGTTCTCGCATACTATAACTGAATAAGCTTTAGAGTAGACAGGACACTCAATCGAATCCGTGACAAGGAGAGTCCGGACCTTCCTTTCGCCTGCAAAGTCGACCATGTATTCTATCTCTTTCGAGTAGGGAGGAAAGGTCATGACAATGAGAACATCAGCTCTATCCATAAGCTTTATGTTAAACGAGAAGTCAGAAACCGATCCCGTTAGAAGCCATGTCGGTTTCTTCTGTAGAACTGATATGGTGTATTGCATCAGAGAGACAACGTGTTTTGTGGCTCCAAATCCACCGAAGTAGATATTCCTGGCTAACCTTATTG
>WOZY01000268.1 GCA_011620045.1 Mesotoga sp. | reverse complement strand
CCGGGCATCACTTCCCGACGAAGTCGGCCTCACTTCTGCTACTGATCAACCCGGTTTTCTTAACCCGTTCTTCGTAACCCGATCTTCCTGAGTTATCACTTCATTTTATGGCGTCTCGGCACGGTCTTTGCCGGCATTGCGACCTGGGCCGTTCTTGCCCAGCCTTGCGTCTAGTGTTTTATAGCATCACTTCTGCTCTTGGATGGAATCCTGGATCAAGAACGGAGAACAGATCTTCGCTCTTGAACGAATAACAGGTTCTTCTCGGCGAACGGAGAACCGTTCAACGGCAAACCTGCTTCATTCTTCTCTTTCCTGCCACGAACCTGCTACCCCCGACCCCGGCTTTGTTATTTTTGCAACTTCCATCTTGGAACTTTCAACTGATATTCTTCCCGGAGAACGGAGATCCGATAACGGACAATGATCGTCATTTTTCGTTTTCCGAACCGGTTCCTTCAACCGCAAAGCTCTATAATTGCCTGTGTGAATATCTTGGCGCTCGTCAAGAGGTCGTCTATGACTGCGAATTCATCGGGGCCGTGCATATTGTTTTCGCTTCCGGGCATAGTACAGCCAAATGCCACACCGTTCTTCAGTCGATGAACGTACGTTCCCCCACCCATCGAGATGCAGTATCCCTTCTTTCCGGTGTAGCTTTCGTAAGATCTCAGAAGTGTTTTGACGAAATCGGAGTCACCGGGTACGTGATGAGGAGGTTTTATGTCATCGTTTTGTAGATTTATGCCATGGTCGGCCAGTTTGGCCTTAATTACGTCAAGGAGGTTCTCTTTCGTTGCGCATAAAGGAGCCCTGCAATCGAATGTTCCGCTGAGGCTTGAACCATCGTACTCCATCATATTAAGGCTTATTGTAAGCTGGCCGGAAAGTTCATCGCTCATCGCAACGCCAGCAGCCTCACCGAGCCAATCTCCATGAGGAAATACCGAGTTTAGAGCTCGCAGTCTTTCAAAGCCGGTACTTTGAGAAGCCGGAAGCCTTGAGATGACCTCCAGCAAACCAGTCAAAGCGTTTCTTCCTTTATCTGGAGTCGAAGCATGGCCCTGAAGCCCTTTTGCCTTGATTGTAGTCTTTTCCTCCTTGTTGGATAAGTTGAAAGAGATGCCGCTGATTTTGCTGACGTCATCGCAGCAATCGCGAATCACTTCGGGATCGATCCCCTCTACAACGGCAGTCGCTTCACCGGGAATCACATTGCTCTTGATCCCGGCCTTGAAGCTTACCACCCGGGGAGTCTCGGTTGACTCTTCAAACCTGGATTCGAACTTTCCCTGGAGACCTCCCTTTTCTATGTTAACAACCGGGAAACTGGCGTCAGGCGAGAAGGTCATCGGAGCCTCCTCTTCGATCCCGTAATAGTATCTTATGTCGGACGATCCACACTCCTCATCGGTTCCCAGTATCAGTCTTGCACCGGCCTTCAGGGGAATATTCAGATCCTTGACAGCCTTCATGGCGTAAAGAGCGGCCACGGCGGGGCCTTTGTCGTCTATCGTTCCTCGACCGTAAAGCTTTCCGTCCTTGACTACCGGGTTGAAGGGTTCCGTGACTGTCCAGCCGTCTCCTCCCGGTACCACATCGAGATGAGCAAGGATGTCCAGTTTGTTTTTCTGATCGTCGAAGTCAATCGCTCCAACATAGTTGTCGTAGTTTTTTGTCCTAAAGCCCATTTCAGATGCCATCTCAAGGGCCGCAGCCAGCACTTCGGCCGGTCCGTCGCCATATGGCTTGCCGGATTTAGCCTCTTCCTTGTCGCTCTTTATCCTTACCAGTCTCATGATATCTCTTATCAGGAGTCCCTTGTTCTGTTCAAAGTAGTCTTCAATCAGTTTCTTCATAGAAATTGATCTTCACCTCCACCTGTTCAAAGTCTCGGATACTGCGTACCCACGTCTAGCGGCCGCATCGAAAAGAAATCCCAGTGACTCTTCTATTTTCCTTCTGGGCGCAGCGATGTTCATTCTTGTAAAACCCTTACCGCCTTTTCCATAGTTTACGCCTTTATCCAGATCGAGATATGCCTCGTTCAGCAGGAACGAGGAGTACAGCTCCTCATCATCTAGTTTAAGCCTTCTCCAATCTATCCAGATTACGAATGACCCCTCTACTTCGGTCATTGTTACTGCCGGTATATTTCTGGTGAAGAAGTCCTTCATTATGGAGACATTCTCCCACACGTATTCCTTCATCTCTCTAACCCAGTCGGCCCCATCCGGTCCGTAGCCTGCACATACTGCCGCATGAACCATAGGGTCTATGCTTCCGTAGTGATCGGCGTCTCGCTGGATCGTGAAGCTCTTCCTTGTAGAGGGGTCGGGTATGATAATATTTGCGTTGTTGACACCGGTCAGATTGAAGACCTTTCCAATCGAGGTCGCAACTATCGAGTAACTTTCATCTCCGGCCACAGTGGAGTACGGAATAGCCGAATTGCCGTTGAAGGTTATCTCTCCGAATATTTCATCGCTGAATACAAGGACGTTATATCTCTGTGCGAGCGAGGAGATTTTCTCCAGATCCGAACGCCGCCAGACCTTTGCGATGGGGTTATGAGGATTGCACAGTACGAAAAGCCTGTTTTTCTCAACCTTCATGCATCTCTCGAGGTCGTCGAAATCCATGGAGTACTTTCCGTCTTTGTAGATCAGGGGATTGCTCACTATCTCTCGATTTGTCCTTCTTACTGCCTGTTCGTACCTGTTGTAGACAGGAGGCTGTACGATAACTCCGTCTCCCTCTTTCGTGAATGCCCTGATGGCCGTCGCAACCGAGTGAATCGTACCGTAGGTAGGCACTATCCAGTCTCTCTCTATCTCCCAGTTACGCATGTTCTTCATCCACCTCTGTACACTGGAAAGATACTTTTCATCGGCAAGGGTGAATCCAAGAAGGCCGTTTTTCGCTCTCCTTACGAGAGCATCGATTATTACCGGGGCCGTTTTGAAATCCATCTCTGCGCCGGCATAACTGATCAGATTCATCTTCCTAACTACATCGGGAGTGAGCATGCATTTCATGTTCCCCTGATTCTCTCTATTTACCAGAGTATCGAAGTCATAGTTCATATTAATCGTTCTCTCTAATCTCGATTACTGCCTCAATCTCGACCGTGAAATCCAAGGGTAGCTGGTTCGTTCCGACTGCAGTACGGGCGTGCCTTCCAGCCTCGCCGAGTATTTCATATAGGAGCTCGGAAGCCGCATTTGCAACGATATGCTGCTTGTCAAAGCTCGTTTCGCTGTTCACAAGGGCCTGGAGCTTCACGATATTTACGACCCTGTCGAGGTCACCTAGGTAAGCCTTGCCGGCTGCCAGCATGTTGACAATGCACAGTCTTGCCCCTTCCTGGGCGTATTCGATTGATCTCTCGCTTCCCACTTTCCCCGTGAAAGCAGGCTTTCCGTCCTTCATTGGCACCTGACCCGAAACGAAAAGCGCGTTTCCGAGCCTCTTGACGGGAACATACATGGCTCCTGGCGGTGAAGACGGCGGCAGATCGATTCCCAGTTCCTTTATCCTCTTCTCTATAAGCATCATCTTCTCCTCTTATTCTTCATTTATGTCAGCTGCTTTCCTTTATGTATTTGTAAATAGTGTATCTGGATAGATTGAGACGACTTGAAACATACGGGACTGCCTTAGAAAAGTCGAAGGCTTTTTCTCTTTTGAGAAGGCTTATCAGTCTGAGCCGGTCCGATTTATTCATCCTTTCGATGGGTTTGCCTACAGCCTCAAGACAGCTGTCGAAGATCGAAGAGAGCTTGTTATCTCCCGCTTCGCTAATGGCTGACTGCAAATCGGACTCGACCTTTATAAAGTTTTCCAGAACGTTCGAGAACTCTCTCATGTAGGTGAAATCATAGTTTATCCCAAGCGCATAGTGATAATCTTCGCCCTTCAGATGGAAGGTCGTTGACTTTATGAATTTTCCGGACTTGTACACGGCTAGATGGTTTATGAAATCACCTTCCAGATATGAAGACTTGTACTTGGCGAGATCACCGTAAACATCCTCCGTCGAGCCTGCTTTCCTGTTCGTGACGTGCCCGTTGTAAATAACAACTATCGGATGCTTTGGAACGCTCATGTCATGAAGCAGCGTTTCGCAGTTGCTGCCAAACATCTCGGAGATTCCTTTTGCCAGTCTGTCTAGAAAGTCCAAAGCTTCTTTCTTCTCCATATGTATTGACTCACTTCTGACCCCCAATGTTGGAGAGACAGACAGAGCCTTCGATAGTCTCTTTTAAGCAATCGAATTGGGTCTTGAGAGAGCAAAGCAGAGAAGCCAACTGGGAGAGCTCAGTGGGCTGCATGGAAACCCTCGCTGGGGTGAGTTGCTCGCTATTATCGATCACGGAGATGAGAAGTCCAGGGATTGACTATTGATTAGCTAAAGCCCTTTGTGGAGTTCATCCTCTGCGCCTTTCATTATCAGTAGGAAGTGTGGACTGCATAAATCGGGAAGTACGATGCCTAAGGTGAATGTCTTCTTCATTCTGAAGTGCCTGGCGAGAATGTTAGGACTTTATGCCATCTACTTCTTCCTTTTTTGTAACAGACTATCTAGTCGATTGCTAGAGCATAAAATATCATCTTGTTTCGCTCAGAACTGAGTCCCTCTTCAGGTAGATAAGTTTTGTTGGCCGGCCCTAATCTGGAACATATCATAGTTTTCACTTTTAATTTTCGGCTGATGTTCTTGTTAAGTATGGGAATAACAACAGTGTTCGTTGCATGAGTAAGTATGAAGAAATCTTTCTGTTAGTTACGCAACTTGTTAATGAGAACTCGCCTATCATAATCCCCAAGAATTTTGCATAGATGATGGAGATTCATAGA
>WOZY01000220.1 GCA_011620045.1 Mesotoga sp. | reverse complement strand
TCTCATCTTTTCTTGTGTATGGGGAAGCAAATACTGCAAAGTTCTTGAGCTCATCCCTGCCCACTTCATCGCCAATGAAGACCCTGTAATCATCGAATTCCCCAAAGGAACTCAGTAACAACTCAAGATTCTTCGGATTTTCTACAGATCTCACCAGCCCAGAGATATCTGAAGAATCGAGATGGTCGTTCGAAATTATGAACTCAAGGCCGTACTTGTAGTACTTCTCTTCGTTTTCCTTCTCGAATATGCTCTGTAAGAAGTGTATGATATCCTGCAATCTTCTGTCGTGCCACTGGTCGTATCTAAGCTCTACATTTTTGATTCCCTTTCTTATCTCACCGATTGTCTTTCCCACAACGGCCATATTTACGTACTTCTGAAAACTGGCAATATCAAAATCGCTGGTTCCTACAAAAACAGTCGTGTTAAGACTGACTCCCAAATCGGTAACTATCGACACATTGAGGTAGCCGTCGGTGATCTTCGAAATCGCTACACTGTTAACAACTAACCTGTCAAACTTAGGCTTCTCTATCACCACAAACCCTGACACGGCACGAGCAAGTATCCTTGTCATCCCCTGCAAGAGATGCTCCACATCACCAACAACGCTTGTCTGCCTTATGGCGATCGCAACATTACTTTCACGGAGGTCTTCCGTGATAGTTCTTACCGAATCAAGGTAGAACCTCAATCCCTTGTCCGTCAGGACACGGCCCGCAGAGGTATGGGGCTGGTATATATATCCTAGAAACTCAAGTTTTCTCATATCATTTCTTACTGTTGCAGAACTGAACTTGAGATTAGAGTGCTCCAGAACCTGTTTAGAACTCACAGGTTTTCCAGAAGAGATGTATTCTCTAGAAACGCAGTAGAGCACCCTTATCTGCCTGGGATTCAGTTCTGGACCACCTGTTCGTTTTTTCGACATTTAGCACTCCCTCCCATAGACTGCTAATAAATGTTACCATATGCGGCCTCTGTTGTCAACTTCAGAGACCGATGATACAATCAATAAGAGCGAAAGGGGTGTGATCGATGAGGTTATCTCAGGTCATAGAACTCCTCGGCAACAGTGTTCTTCAGGTGGTGAATCCCGGCAACATCGATCCGGAATTTGATCATATTGAGAGTGACTCAAGGGTTCTTAGAGAGAAAAACCTCTTCATATGCATCAAGGGCACGAGTTTCGATTCACATCTGATTGCGAGGGAACTTCAGAGAAAGGGCGCAGTCGCTTTGATAGCTGAAATGCCGATTGAAGACGAGGAAGTGAGTATTCCTGTTGTTTATGTGAAGAGTTCTCGTTTTGTCGAGGCATTGCTTACCATGGAAGAGTACAGCCATCCCTACAGAAATCTAACCACTATCGGTGTAACAGGCACAAATGGGAAGACAACCATCACGACCTTGATCTACCATGTTCTCTCTTCGTTTGAGAGAAAAGCATCATTGATAGGCACTGTGAGAAATGTTGTGGGTGAGCGTATTTACTCGAACCCGAAGAACACAACTCCCGGACCGGTCGAACTGGCGAAACTTCTTCAGCTTTCGGCAAAGATGAAGAGCGAGTATTTTATCATGGAGGTCTCTTCTCACTCGCTTTCAATGAACAGGGTAGAGGGAATGCGCTTCGATGTTGGAATAATCAGCAACGTGACCAGAGATCACCTGGATTTTCATCCCACCTTCGACGACTACTACAGATCTAAAATGAGGATGTTCTCTTTGTTGAAGTCAAATGGAATCGCCATAGCAAATGGGGACAAAGTGAACATTGCAGACATTCACATCGCCAGAAACAGAATCACTACGTACGGTTTTGGCGACGAATCGGATTACAGGATCGAGAATCTGGACATTTCCCGAACGGGAATGGATTTCACGATACAGACTCCTTACGGCTCCTCTCACAGGATCTATTCGAGATTGATTGGGGAACACAATGCCTATAACATTGCGGCAGCCATTGCCGCTCTCAATTCACTTAATTACGACCTCGATCACATAGCCAAAGCAATCTCCTCATTTGGCGGCGTCCCCGGAAGATTTGAGTTTGTCGAAGAAGCAACAAAATACGGCTTCGATGTTGTAATTGACTTCGCGCACACACCAGACGCTATGGAGAAACTCCTGAAGACGGCAAGAAGGCTGACTCCGGGAAGGTTGATTCTTGTCTTTGGAGCCGGTGGTTCGGCCGACAAAGGAAAGCGGCCGTTGATGGCAGAGGTCTCTTCGAAATTCAGTGACGTAGTTATTCTCACTTCCGACGATCCTAAGTTTGATGACCCTGTAGAAATTCTCCAGGATCTTGAAAGCGGCGTGGACAAGTTCAAGCCGTATCTGGTCATTCCCGACAGACGGGAGGCAATATCAGTTGCGCTTACGCTAGCGAACCGCCAGGATATGGTTTTGATTGCCGGACGCGGCCATGAGGACTTTCAGATTCTTCGCGACAGAAAGATTCCCTTCAACGACAAACTTGTGGTGAAGGACATACTGGAGAACAAGTTCCGGAGGCACATCAAGAAGTGACATCAAAATCAGCGGTTGAAGAATTTTTGATTCAAACGGAAGAACGACGGATAGCAATAGATTCAAGAAGAGTGTCGGACGGTGATGTCTTTGTGGGACTGGAGGGCGAACGGGTCGACGGCAACGACTTCGTTGACGAAGCCCTCTCGGCAGGAGCTTCTCTGGTTTTTTCGAATAGATCATCTGCGAACAGTAGAGTAATAACGGTTGACGATACGAAAGAACTATTGATGGAAGCGGCAAGAGCAATTCTGTTTCGTTCAAACCTCAAGAGCAGGATCGGAATAACGGGTTCTAACGGGAAGACCACAACGAAGGAGATAACGTCGTATCTTCTTTCGAAACTTGGAAAGACCTTCAAAACGGCCGGCAATTTGAACACTGAGATAGGTCTGCCTTTGTCTCTGCTCGAAAACAGGACAGAGCTTCTCTCATCTCGCTTCGGAGTCTTCGAATTTGGAACAAGTGCAAAGGGGGACATAAAGAGACTTGTCGATCTGGTGGAGCCCGATCTCTGCGTACTTCTAAACGTTGGGACAGCTCATGTGGGAAACTTCAAGCACCCGGATGAACTCCTGCTGGAAAAGCTCTCGATATTCGACTCGAGCAGGCTTTCCAAGGCAATACTGGGAGGGTGTGATGAAAGGCTTAGAGAGTTTGCCGCCGGCCTATCGGTGGAAACACGCCTCTTTGGAAGAGACAACGCCGACTTTTCCATAATTGACTTCTCATACGATGGGTGCGATACCATGCTCCATTTCGACTGTCAAGGCGATCGTTTTGTCAGGTTAAGAGGTATCTGGAGCTACGGCCAGCTGATGGATCTTGGTGCCGCTTATCTTGTGACAGTGTTTGAGGGCCTCCCAGAGCCTTCTATCTTTCTTAATGACTTCAAACTGCCTTTCAAGGACAGATTTTCAGTCGAAACTCTCCACGGAATCACCTTGATAAGTGATTTCTACAACAGCAGCCTCGAATCCTGGGAATCGGCAATGGTATCAATAGAAAAACTCAAGCACTCCAGGAAAATCGCAGTTGCAGGTTCAATACTCGAGCAGGGGGAAGAGGAGTCGCGTACTCACGTAAAACTTGGAAAACTCTTGAAGAGTTTCGACAAGACGGTCCTTTTCAACCAGGACAAAGCAATTGAAGCTGCTTCAAAGAATATGGAACCTTCCCTGGTCAGCAGCGAAATTGGGGAAGTGGCTTCCTGGCTCCAAAGAAACGTTATGCCCGGAGACCTGGTCTTCTTCAAAGCCTCCAGAGCAGTCGCTCTTGAGAGAGTTTACGAATCCTTTCTGGAGCTGATTAGAAATGCATAGAGAAGCCTTCTCCTTTCTTCTGGCGTTCCTGTTGAGCGCACTTGCCATCGAACCCTTCAAGAGATACCAGAGAAGGAAGAGGATTGGTCAGTATATTCGAGAGGAAGGGCCGGATCTTCACAATTACAAAACCGGAACGCCTACCGCGGCGGGGATCGTTTTTCTTCCGATTGCGCTCGCTGTAGCCTTGATCTTTGCCTTCAGTGTCGAGATCTTGCTCGTGATACTCTCCGGCGTACTCTTTGGCATTATAGGACTTGTCGACGACCTTTCAAAGATCGTTAAGAAGAACGCGTCGGGCCTGAGCGGCAGAAATAAACTGCTGCTGCAGTTGTTGTCGGCCTCGATAATTGTCTTTCTCATTCAGCTTGTCAATCCGCACACTCACATAATGCTTCCCCTTATCGGGGAGATTGACTTCGGTTTTGCTTACTATCCGATCTCGGCAGTAATAATTGCTGGAATGAGCAACGCAGTGAACCTATCGGATGGAGTTGACGGACTGGCAGGTTCGATGTACATTTTCTCGCTGGCTCCAATGCTTATGCTTCCAGCTTGGCAGAACGGAATAATCGCACCGATTTGCGGTGCTCTCGCCGGGTTTCTATGGCACAACTGGTTTCCGGCCACTGTTTTTATGGGAGATACCGGATCGATCGGACTGGGTGGAATGATCGCTGTTATGTTTTCCGTGAACGGCCGGGAGGGCTATCTCCTCTTCTTCGGCATGATGTTCCTTGTCGAGATGTTCAGCGTCATCATCCAAGTCTTTTCCTTCAAAACCTTTGGAAAGAGGGTGTTCAAGATGTCTCCCATACACCATCACTTTGAACTTTCAAACTGGAAAGAAAGTAAAATTGCCTTCAGATTTTCGTTGATCGCTTTCATTGGAGCAGTCTTTGGACTGCTCACCTGGTAGGTGCGTAAGATGCTTAAAGGAAAGATCGGGTTCGTGGGATTCGGGATATCTAATCAAAAACTCCTAACTACGTTCGTTGAGG